>JAZDKV010000060.1:0-2984 GCA_043802645.1 Microcaldota archaeon
GCTCAATTTTTGCCCATTTCTTTATGAATCTCAAAAATTGTTCATGGTGCCCTATGTACACTCTCCCGGCGGAAACTTTGGATTCAAACCCAAGATTGTCTAGAATAGCCTCGTCCTGCCTGTCAAATTTGTACAAATATACGCTGCCATCCGCAATCCCTCCCACGGAGTCAAAAAGCCCTGCAAGATAAGCTGCCGCATAATCGTTCAAATGCTTGAATTTGTCAACCGCCTCTTCCTGTACCCTGCCCAAATATGCCTCGTACGCGCTGTGGAAAAAAAGGAGGCCGGCGTCTTTTACAATAAACTTGTCTGCAGAAGCGATCCCCGCATCCAGAGCCCCCTTTACAAAAGCCTCCTGCAACTGCTGGGGCCCCCTCACCCCTATGCCCTTTTTTATCCGCGAGTATTTTGTAACCCCCGCCAAATATGAGAGCTCCGGAGTGAGTTTTATTTTCATAAACTGCCCACCTAGTTCCCGCCGTTCCAGTATTCGTCCCTCATGCGGAATATGCGCACCTGCGGGCTTGAATACACGAGGTCAAAACCTTCAACCGAATTCAAAAAGAACGCGGTGTATATGTTTGAGCGGTAGAAAGCGGCAGCATCGTCCGGAATCTCGTTGTAATAGAATGGAGTCAGCACGAGGCCGTTGGCGTCGCTATATCCCTTCCACTGCGCATCCACTGGCATAAGATCCCCGTTCGTGTCGCGCTTGTCAAGAAGGTAGGCCTTCACCGTCGCCTGGCCGTTTTCATATTCCTGTGCAAAGCAGTATTTTGCGGAAGGAATGGAGCTCCCGTCCGGCTGGCGCGCAAGGGAATACCCAGTAATCCCGTGCAGCCCCCTGTTTGAGGAAATGGTGCACGGCTGCCCGCCCGTATCCTGGGTTTGAGGAACCGCCACGGTTTCCCAAATATGGGCGTTTTCGCAAAGTGACTGGCCCGGCTGTTTCTCAACGCTTGTCTGGTTTGCCCACGCGCATCCAAGGTAGTTGAGGGCGCTGTATTTTCCTCCAAGCTGTATGTTGCTGCTGTCCGAGCCGCTGCCAAGTATCTCTATGTCCACAAGCAAATAGCGCGAATCATATTTCTTCATGGTATCGCGCAAAAACTTCGCATCTCCGTCTAGGAAAGCATACGCAGTCCTGCCTATCATCTCGGTGGAGGCATGCTCGTTTCTCAAAACTGTGTTTTTCTCCCCGAAGAAATTAATCCAGTGGCCGTAGTCCCACCACGAAATTACGCGCGAGCCGCCCTCGGCCGCCGGGACGTTATTTCTTATCCACTGCATGGAATCAAGCCAGTACGGGGCCACAAAAGAGCACCTGTATCCCATTGCCACCTGCACGCCTATGGGCGGGCTCTTGTCCGCGTATGGCCACAATGAGCGTGCGCAAAGGCCGTACTCGTAGTATGCGACTGGGTCGTTTATAGTCGAATTCCAATTCTGGACCCGTGTGCAGACGGAATCCTGCGGTGCAAGGGCGCAGTACTTCTCAAGTTTTGCCAAGCCAGTTTGCTCATTGTCATATACTCTCGGCTCAAAAGAATGCACAAAGAGGGGGAGCGCCCCATATCCGTAGCTGCCGGCAAGAGAGTCAAAAAGCCCGCCAGGCTGCTCCTGGTCCGGCAAGGTCAGGGTGAGGGTGTATGCCGGTGCAAACTCAAGCAATATAATTGTGAAAACCGCAAGAAGGCAGAGTGCCCTGAGCGCGGTTATAACCTGCGCGTGCCGCTCTTTGCCCTCTCCCTTCCCGTCTTTTCCTTCCGGGTAGAAGCGGCGCAGAAGGAGTTTTATTGCCTTCTCAAGGTTGCCCCAAAATACTCCCGCAAGAAATACCATAGCAAGGGCCAGGTACATTACAAGCTTTGCCTTTCCAAATGCCATCAGCACAACCGGAACCGCAAAGGGAAGCACGAGCAGGGCATCAAGCCCTATAGCTCTTTTTTTGTAAATAGAATAAATGAGGCTTGCAAAAAGCGCGGCAATTCCCCAAAATACAAGGAGGGTGAGAAGGCTGTTTCCTTTATCCACTTTCTCAAATGTGTCCACCCCGGAGATTGAATTCATGACTGCGATAAATATTCCATAAACCAAATTCACCAGGGCATTTGGAATCGCATTAATTGCCCCCGCTGCGCTTGAGGAGAGCGAATAAGCCGATGCCATAACTCCTGTGGTGTTGTCAAGCCCAGTTAGGGGTGCGCCCAAGAACCCAATTTGCCCGGAGTAATATTGGCTGCCGGGGGCCTGCTCCGCAATTGTGCGGTAAAGCGGCTCGCTATATGCCCCGAAGAGGACGTAATTTTTTACCATGCCCCCGACAATCGGGAGACCCTGCGCTACCAAAAGAGCCCCCATACCAAGCATTGCGATAACTGCAAGCACTCCGAGGCGGGACCACAAATCAAGCTTTAGCTCTCCCACTCCAAGCTTTTCTTTGAGCTCGGCAATCCATCTGCCCGGGGAGAAATCAAAAATTGCGTGCCATGATTTTGCGGGGGTAGGCTCGCGGGCCCCCTCTTTTTTCATATCCGAGAAAATCCTCACAATAAGCCACGCGCAGGCAAAAGCCGCAAGCGGGATGAGCATGTAGGGCATTATTGTTTTCGCAGAGCCAAGCGCGCCCGCACCTGCCCTTATGTAATAGGCAAGAAAGAGCGCCTCGCACAATATTATGGCGCCAATGAAATATGCAAGCGTCTTCTCTCTCTTCTCCCCCTCGTGCGTGTCATGGACGAACCGCGCTATTCCTATGCAAAATACCGCAAGGGAAAATACAAAGAGCACAAGGGAGGCCAAGTTGGAGCCCAAAAACGAGCATGCAACCGCAGCCAGAAGCAAAAGCGAGGACTCGCGCGTATTTTTTCTCAGGGCATAAGCAAATGCCCCCATAAGGAAAACAAAAGCAAACACGTTGTAGGGCTCAATCTGGAAATCCCCTCCCTGAAATTTGAGCATCAGAATCGGCATAAATGCAA
>JAZDKV010000061.1:0-3854 GCA_043802645.1 Microcaldota archaeon
GTAGGGGAACCTGCGGATAGATCACCTCCAAAACTATATCTGCAGAGATATGGTCTTGAGAAGAGTACAAAAGAATGTTTGGCAAGGAGTATCACTATCTGTCTATCCCGCTCGGGTTTAATTGGAAACATTGCGCCGAAATAATTTTACTTTTTCTTAGCGGGAGCTTCGGCAACCAGTTAAGCGGATTGGTGGAAAGTATATTTTCCTAGTTTATAAAGAAAACTCAGAAATAACCGATATGTTTAAATAGAGAGAAAACATATTTTCTTTATGTATCTTGTACGAGAAGAAGAAACCAGCCTATTTGAACTGGTGCACAAGCGCGAAGCTCTCGCCCTGATTGGCCCCAGGCAGGCGGGAAAAACTACCCTTGCAAAACGGCTTTTGGAGCAGTGGGTTGCACAGGGAAGAGAGGGGCAATATATAGATCTGGAGGCAGTTAACGCCCCGGCAAATGCCGAAGAATTGCAAAAAGCCATTAGCAAGACCGCAAGAGGCGGGCTCGTGGTGCTTGACGAGGTGCAGGCGGCACAGGGATGGGTGCGGGCTGTGCGCGAGGAGATAGAAAACAAGCGGCGCCAGATTATCATCTCCGGGTCCAGTGCAAAACTGCTCTCCTCAGAGGTTGCCACATCCCTTGCGGGGAGGGCCATGCCACAGACCATACTGCCGCTCTCATACTCTAATGCGAGGGCGTGGGGAGTAAAGACTTTGGAGCAGTATATGAAAGGCGGAGGTTATCCCGAGTGCGTTCTGAACCCTGCGGACGCCCCCAAACTTCACCGCCTCTACTTTGAGCTTACGGTTCTGCGGGACGTTTCCATAAGGCACAATATACGCGAAACCAAGGCTCTTTCGGATTTGGCAGTTCTTTTGCTTAGCGAGAGCGCGAAAACGATTTCTACTAAAAAAACATCCCATGCACTTGGCATAAGCCCGCCAACTCTCAGAAGCTTTGCCCATGCTCTTGCCGATGCGTATTTGGTCCTGCCGGTGCTGCCCTTTTTGCGCTCCCCCCGGGAACGGATTGTGGCGGATGCCAAGTACTATGCGATGGATGTGGGAATGCAAAAGACCATAAGCATCTCGCAAAGCGATGATTTTGGCAGAAGATGCGAGAATTTGATTGCAATTGAGCTAAAGCGCAGGGGATATGAATTATCATATTTGAGGGGGGACGGCTGGGAATGCGATTTTATTGCACAGGCTTATGGCAGGCCCGCCCTGGCAATTCAGGTCTGGAGTGGCGATGAAAAAAAACCTCCGCAGAGGGAAATTGGCGGGCTTCTCAAAGGCATGAAGGGGGCAAAGGCGGGCGGGCTTCTTCTGAGCTATCAGGATGCCGAGGTTGCCGTGGGCGGATTTGAGGTTAAGAAGATAGAGGACTGGCTTTTGGAGGGGGCTAAGCCCTAGAAAGGTGCCGGCAGGGGAACCGGTAGGCAGCTTCCATCCGGTTTAATTGGAAACATTGCGCAGAAATAATTTTACTTTTTTTAGCGGGAGCGCCGAATAATGTATCCAGAAGGCAAATGGAAAGAAAATAGCTCAGCACAGAACCTCTTTTTCCGCCCAAACTTGCCTTGCAACATAAATTCCTTTTGAGCCAAACAACTGCTCAAGTTCCATCTCAACTCTCGATTTTTTTGAGAGAAGCTCCTTAAACTGCCCAAGAGGCATGCTTTTTCCAAAGATTCTCATGCCCTCGCGCTCAAGCGAATTGAGCTGCGCCACAAGGTTTTTCGCCCGCTCATATTCAGAGGGTGTTGTTATGCGCGGTAAAAGCCCATCAAATCTTGAAACTTTTGCACTAATAATTTTCTTATCCATTTTTAGTTGCATGATTTACACCTCGTAATTTTCACATATTCATGAGTATAATCCACCGGCTACGCCGCGGATATACTCTGAAATTTTCTGGGCAAGCTGCTCTCCCCCAAGTTTGGAATTTTCCAACTCCGCATCTCCAATTTTTCCCTCGTAGAGAAGAATTCTGTTGCGCCACTGCTCAATCGGCCCGCCCGGATAATCCAGAGAGCCTGCAACCATGGATTTTGCATATTCGCCAAGCTCTCCGTTTTTCTTTGCGTCGTTTGCCCAAAAGCGCGCCTGCCCCTTCTTGCCTATTGAGGCGCAGCAGCGGATATTTTTAGGGGTGGATGAAAATTCGGCAGGATCCAAAAACTGTACCACGCTCATGCTGCATCTCAAATATTTGTCGTATTCCTCCTCCGAGGCAGGCCCTATTTTCGCCCCTATTCCAAAATAGTTCTGCAAATAGAGGGCTTCTGCGATTTGGGCGTACATGTAGAGGGAACATGCGCGCTCATTTGCGATATACTCCCGCTGCGCCATAGTTATCCCGCCAAGAAGGGATCTTGGGATTTCCCCGAATTTGAGCGGCTCTCCCCCAAATTTGCGGTAATTTGGCATTTTGTATTTCTGCATGCTAAGATTGACGAGAATATCCCAGTATCTTTTGTCAGACCAAAGCTCATCTGTCTGGAGAATTTGGACATATTCCCCCACTGCGAGATTTGAGGCTGCCTGCAAAAACAGCTTTTTCTTGTTTTGCTCCTGCACGCCCCATTGTTTGTATGCCTCGTAAGGGTCCTGATTTTGCCTTAGGTTGAGAATATTGTATTTTCCGGCAATCAGGATAGAGAGCGAGATAAACTGCGGCATCTGCGCGCATTTGAGCGCATAATCGCATAATACGGAGTTGTAGGCACGCAGAATCAGGAGGGCATCAAACTGCTCCATGGGCTCCTTGTAGGGGCTTACGCCCACCCCATAGCACATTTTTGAAATTTCCCTGCCGCCCGGATTCAAAGAGAGTTTTAGCGGCTCGTATTTTTCAAGCAATTTGCATTTTGAGCTAAACTGGATTATCTGCGCTGCTGCGCTAGTGAACTAAACACCCGTTTTTCATTTTCATTTTTTTTCACCTCAATTTTTGGGCTAATCTTCTTGTCCCACTATTTTCCCACATTCAAAGTATATAAAGCTACCCCAAATATTTATATTTAAATAATACTAAATAACTATATTTAAGGTGGTCAAATGGCTATGAAAACATTCAATGTAGACGAAGCGGCTTATAAGAAATTCTCCTCTTTTTGCAAAGAGCACGGGATAAACATGTCAAGGCAGGTGGAAACTTTTATGCGTTGGGTTGTAGAGGACGAACCACAGGCCAAGGAGGAATATCTCAAAAAGCTGGATAAGATAAGAAAGGGAAATTTCCTCCGGATAGATGATTTTGCCGCGCGCTATGGGTTGTGAGAATGGCTTATTCCCTTTTTATATCCGAAGAGCTTGATGCCAGATTCAAGAAGATGGCAAAAAAGGACAGAAAGATGCTTGAGAGAATAAATAATAAAGCAAAGGAGATTCTAAAAAATCCGCACCATTTCAAGCCGTTGCGGGGAGATATGGCCGGCTCGCGAAGGGTGCATATAGAGAAATCCTTCGTATTGATTTTTGACATAGATGAAAAGGCTTCTCTGGTGCGGCTTTTGGATTTTGAACACCATGAAAAAGTATATTAGCAAAGCAAAACGCCGGGAAGATTGGTTATTTCTGCTCCGATGAGATTATTTTTGCGCCGGCCCCCGCCAAAGCGGATTTAATCTCGGATAATTTTGCCCCGCCCGGATTGCACTCAACGCTCCATACGGCAATTTCCCCCCGCCTAGATGAGCGGGAATTGGTGCTCACCAAATCCACTTTTATTTTTGAGAGGGCAAGGGCAGCCTTTGCCAGAGAGCCGGGCTCGTCAGAGAGCCCTATTTGCAAATGAAGAAGCTTTTTCTCGTGCGCGGGCTCAATAATTATTGAATTTTTATCGCAGG
>JAZDKV010000062.1:0-3951 GCA_043802645.1 Microcaldota archaeon
TTTATATTTATCGCCTCGCTCCTTCCTCCGGTAATCGCATATGGCTGAGGCGTGGTTTTGAGCATCGGAGCATCAAATTTTTCAGGTTGGGAAATCTTTTCAAGCAAATATCTCCTCCCATAATGGTATGCGCCCATATGGGTAACTATCATCCGCTTGGCTATCTTGTCCCCAAAAAGGGCAAAAAAGCTATTGAAATTCCCCTTAGCCTCAAAGATATCCTTCCCCATGGTGCCTATAAGGATGTCCCATGCCCCAAGAGACTTGAAAATAAGGGTTGATTGCGGCATCAGCGCTATCTTCTTAAGAATCCTGTCCTCCTCAACCGAATCTATATTGTTAACCTTAATATTGCAAACATAAAAGGTATAAGCGTCAGAGCCCCTATAATCTATAACTGCAAGACGATTGAGGATTCTTCCGCTTTTCTCATAATCAGCTATCCTCTCTTCAACCCTCCTAACCGGCGCCCTTGCCTTTTTTGCTATTTTTGCGGCAGGCTGCCTGGAGTCGGTGTCAAGCTCATAAAGTATTTTCCTGTCCAGAGAATCAAGCTTCCTTGGAGAATGGCCGGGCCGTCTAAATTCTACCATGCAAAATACTCTCCATCAACAAAACATGCTACCCACGACAACTAATCTGCTGCATCAAAGAGTGCTACCTACTCAAATCCTATCCAACCCAACGTATATAAAGCCCCCCATCCATATTCCAATATAAATACGCAAACCTACTAGAGGCTATAAGCGAGGTTGAGTTTATGAAATTGGTTATCGGCGATTCAAAGTCCGGCAAAAGTTTTCAGGCAGAAGTCCAAAAAGACCACGAGTCCCTTCTAATCGGAAAAAAGATAGGGGATGAAATTGACGGCTCCCAATTCGGCGCAGCCGGCTACACCCTTCAAATAAGCGGGGGCACGGACATAGCGGGCTTCCCCATGAGAAAGGACGTAGATGGCCCAAGAAGGAAGAAGCTTCTTCTTGCCTCCGGCCCAGGATTTAGGCAAAAGCAAAAAGGCGAGAGGGCAAAAAAAGTCATCAGGGGAAACATCATATCTGATGAAATCCAGCAGGTAAACTTCAAAGTAAAAACCGCCGGCCCAAAGCCCCTCGGCGAGCTTTTCGCAAAGAAAGAGGGGGAGAAGAAGGAGTAGAGGTTTTAATTTGCAATCCGAACAATCTGAAATAAACATAGGCCTTGTAGGCCATGTGGACCATGGAAAGACTTCTCTTACAAAAGCGCTTAGCGGAAAATGGACAGACACCCACTCCGAGGAACTAAAGCGCGGCATCACAATCCGCGTAGGCTATGCGGACACTGCCTTTTACAAGAACGAAAAATCGGGGAAATACCTTCCCGAGCACCAAATACCAAAAGACCAAAAAGACATCTACAAACTGGCTCGCAGAGTATCTTTCCTTGACGCCCCCGGCCACGAAACGCTCATGGCAACAATGATTTCCGCCGCAAGCGTAGTTGACGGGGCCCTCCTTATAATCGCCGCAAATGAGCCCTGCCCGCAGGCACAAACCGCAGAGCACCTAATGGTCCTTGACATACTCGGGATAAAAAACATAGTCATAGTGCAGAACAAAATAGACCTCGTTGACCAAAAAAGGGCAAACGAGCACTATGTGCAAATAAAAAAATTCACCAAAGGCACGGTAGCCGAAAATGCACCGATAATTCCGATTTCTGCAAATTACAACGCAAACATAGACTCCCTTATTGAGGCAATTGAAGAATTTATCCCTACTCCCAAGAGAAACATTGATGCCCCCGCAAAAATGTACGTGGCCCGCTCATTTGACATAAACCGCCCCGGCCAGGACATCAAAAAGCTAAAAGGAGGGGTAGTTGGCGGCTCAATAATTCAGGGAAAACTAAAAATAGGGGACAAAATATTCATGCTTCCCGGCCTTCTAAAAAAGGTAAAGGACAGGGACATTTTTATGCCGCTTGACCTTGAGGTAAAAAGCCTAAACTGCGAGCACGGCTCCATTGAGCAGGCAATTTCCGGCGGCCTTATAGGCATAGGCACGAACATGGACCCCGCAGTCGTAAAAGGAGACAAGCTGGTAGGCCAGATTCTTACGGCAGACAAAAACATCGGGGAAATCGCGCAGGAGCCGCAGATAGAATACTCGCTAATCAAGCGTGAAGGCTACGACAATCCCCCTCTAAGGATGGGTGAGCCTCTTGTAATATCAGTTGGCACTGCCACATCAATAGGCGCAATATCAAAACTCAAAGGCTCAAGGCTCACGATAAAATTAAAGCGCGCTCTTTTTGCAGAGTCCGGGGCAAAAGTAGCCCTCTCGCGCAAAATGGACCAAAGATGGCGCCTCTCCGCCTTCGGAACCATCGCCTAAAAAGTGCGTCGCAAAACCAGTCTAAATTGCCGCAGGAAAAAACCGCTTGGGCTGGGCATAAATTGCCCGCAAAACCCGTTTAGGTGGAAACAAATGGCTCGCAAAAAACCAGACACATCAACTTTTGAGGGGCGCATAAAAAAGCAGGGCTACCACAAGGTCGGCTCCCATTCGGCCGCCAAATTGTGCAAATACTCAAGAGACTCAATTTTGGGCAAAAATCTCTGCTACAAAAACAAATTTTACGGCATCCGCTCGCATCAATGCCTGCAATGCTCCCCCGTGCTGCAATTCTGCAACCTTTCATGCAAATTCTGCTGGAGGATAATGCCGGAATTAAACAACTCAAAAAGCGGGCAGCCGGCTTCTCCTGCCACCCTTCATGCAAGCAGTCAAAAAAACCGGCAGGCTTCTCCTGCCGCCCAATTTGCAGGAAGCCAAAATTCCTCCGCAGCTTCTGCTTGCTCAAGCAGCGGCTGGCTCCCTCTCCCCAAAAATTTCTCATGGGACGAGCCGCAGCTTATAGCAGACGGCCTAATAGCCGAGCAAAAAAGAATAATGTCCGGATTTCGTGGAAACGAAAAGGCAGACAAAAATAGGGCTAAAGAGGCAATGGAGCCAAAGCACGTTGCCCTCTCCCTCATAGGCGAGCCCGCCCTATACCCAAAACTCTCAAAGCTCCTTGAAATATTCCACAAAAAAGGCATGACCACTTTTCTTGTGACAAACGGGACTCTCCCGGAGGCAATAAAAAACCTCAATCCCCTTCCAACCCAACTCTACGTCTCCCTTGTTGCTCCGGATGGGAAAACTCATGCAAAAGTAACTCAGGCAAGCAGCGAGGCAGCGAAGAAGAATTGGCAGAACTATCTCAAATCCTTAGAGCTTCTAAATTTCCTCTCCAAAAAAACCCGCACAGTCCTTCGCATGACCGTGGCTCACGGCCTAAATGACCAAAACCCGCAGGGCTTTGCAAACCTCATCCTGCTCTCGCAAGCCCACTACATAGAGGTAAAATCAATGGTATATGTCGGCTGGGCGCGAAACAAAGAGCGCGGCCTGCGCCTTGAGGACATGTACTCCATGGACGAAATTCGTGCCTACGCAAAAAACCTTGCAGCCGCAACAGGATATATCTACGAGGATGAACACCTGCCCTCAAGAATAGTCCTTCTCTGCAAAGATGAGGCGGCAAGAAACAGCCGAATTCTAAGCTTCTAGTTTTCCAAGCGGAAAATGAGGGCCTTTTTATTGAAAACCCCCGCATTGGAAACGAGTTTTCCCCTTGCAACCAATTAAAAGTCTTGTTTGCGTAGTTAAACTCGGTTTGAAATATGGCTTCGGATTCTAAGGATTTGTTCCCTCTAAAGTCTGGCCTTGCCCAAATGCTAAAGGGCGGCGTCATAATGGACGTGGTCAACGCAGAGCAGGCAAAAATAGCGCAGGAGGCTGGGGCAGTGGCAGTAATGGCTTTGGAGCGCGTGCCTGCGGATATTCGCCGCGACGGCGGAGTTGCACGAATGAGCGACCCGCTAAAGATTAGGGAGATTCAGGCTGCGGTCTCAATTCCGGTCATGGC
>JAZDKV010000063.1:0-4243 GCA_043802645.1 Microcaldota archaeon
TCCGCGCACAAGAACAAGATAGATGCTTTGTGCAAGGGGGCGTATGAGGCCTTTAACAAGAAGAGTTATACCGACTCCATAAAGATGCTAAAAGATGCGCTAAAACAATCCCCGCAGGACAAGGACATAAAACAGGCTTTGGGAGTTGCATACAACGGTCGGGGAGTTGCAAATTACAACCAGGGGAAATTTGAGCATGCTATTGCGGATTTTGAGATGGCCGTGCAGGCCTGGCCTGCGCAAAACCAGTACAAGCTTAACGCACACTGGACCAAAGAGGCTGCCCGCAGGGCGGCAAAGGGCAAAAAGAAGAAGAAATAGAAAGGATTGCTTTTTTCCCTTGGGCGCACGTTAGGCCGCTTTTTTTAGTTGGGGGTACTGGTTAGGCAGGTTTTGCCTCCGCCTCTGTCTTTTATATCTTTAGCGTGCAAAATTTTTGCATGGCAGAGATAACACTTACACTTCCGGACGGAAAAAAACTTGAGATTGAGAAAGGCGCGACTTGCCTTGATGCGGCAAAGAAGATAGGCGCCGGGCTTGCGCGCGCGGTTGTGGCGGCAAAGCTTGATGATACGGTGGTGGATTTGTCCCGCCCGATTGAGAAGGGCGCGAATTTCGTTTTGTTCAAGCCGGACTCGCCTGAAGGGCTTGGCGTGGTGAGGCATTCAACGGCGCACGTTATGGCGCAGGCCATTTTGAGGCTTTACCCCGATTGCAAGCTTACTATCGGGCCGGTTGTGGACAACGGCTATTATTATGACATTGAGAGGCAGAAGCCTTTCCAGCCGGACGAGCTTGAGAAGATTGAGGCCGAGATGGCAAGGGTAAGCGCGGAGGACCAGCCATTTGAGCGGGTGGAAGTTTCAAAAAATCAGGCTTTGGACTTGTATTCGGACAACGTGTTCAAGAGGGAGATAATTGCAAAGCTTCCCACGGATGCGGTTGTGTCGGTTTATTACAATAGAAAGACTTCAGAGTCGCCTGCAGATGCGCCGGAGTTTTATGATTTGTGCTCCGGGCCGCACGTGCCCTCAACCTCTTTTGTGAAGGCTTTCAAGCTGCTAAAGGTTGCGGGAGCCTACTGGAGGGCGGACGCGCAGAATGAGCAGCTGCAGAGGGTTTATGGCACCGCTTTTGCGGACAAGAAGGAGTTGGCTGCGTATTTGCAGAGGCTTGAGGAGGCTGGCAAAAGGGACCACAGGAAAGTCGGGCGCGAGCTTGATTTGGTAATGTTTCACGAGTATGCGCCTGGAATGCCCTTCTTGCTGCCCAACGGGGCGATAGTTAGAAAGGAGCTTGAGAATTTCATTTTTGAGGAGCAGAAAAAACGCGGCTATCAGGATGTGAGAAGCCCGATTATAATGAATTCAAAACTTTGGCATACCTCCGGGCACTGGGACCACTACAAGGACAATATTTACTTTACGGAAATTGACGGGCAGCAGTACGGGGTGAAGCCGATGAACTGCCCCGGGCACATGCTCATGTTTGCAAACTCCACGCGCAGCTATAGGGATTTGCCGATACGCTTGAGCGAATTTGGGATGGTGCACAGGCACGAGCTTTCCGGGGTGCTTGCGGGCATGTTCAGGGTGAGGGCCTTTACACAGGATGATACGCACATATTCTGCACTTTTGAGCAGATTGAAGATGAGGTCATGGGCGTGATTGAGCTTACGGACTTTATTTTGAAGACTTTCGGCTTTGAGTATTCGGCGGAATTGTCCACCAGGCCGGAGCAATTTATGGGTGAGAGGAAGACTTGGGATGAGGCGGAGGCTGCCCTTGAGTCCGCCATTAAAAAGACGGGAATTTCCTATGAGATTAATGCGGGGGACGGGGCGTTTTACGGCCCTAAGATTGACTTTAAGGTCCGCGATGCGATTGGGAGGATTTGGCAGCTCTCCACCTGCCAGCTTGACTTTCAGATGCCCATGCGCTTTGGGCTAAAGTATGAGGGGGCTGACGGGCAGCAGCATGCTCCGGTTGTGATTCATCGGGCGATTTACGGCTCGCTTGAGAGGTTCATGGGAATTTTGATTGAGCATTATGCCGGCAAATTCCCGGTGTGGCTCTCGCCTGTGCAGATTGCCATTTTGCCGATTAATGATGGCATGGTTTCTTTTGCAAAGGAGATGGCTGAGAGATTTAAGGCTCATGGATTTAGGGCTTTTGTGAATGAGAAGACCGAGACTATTAATGCAAAAATTCGGGATGCACAGATGCAGAAGATTCCGTATATGCTCGTTGTGGGGCAGAAAGAGGCAGGCGGCTCGGACTTGCAGGTAAGGCAGAGGGACGGCAAGCAGTTTTCAATGAGTGCGGATGAGTTTATTTCGCATGTGCAAAAGATGGTTGGGGGGAAGAAGAATATTGAGTGAGGGTTTTTATGGAAAAATGGCTTTTGTTCGGAATTTTGGCCTCGCTTTGCTGGGGCACTTACGTGGTTTTGCAAAAGGTTTCGGTTTCTGGAAAATATTTCGGAATTGTGAATTCGGTTTTTCTTCTTCTGATGCTTGCGGGGATCGCAGTCGTGTTTTTGGGGGACGTTATTGCTTCGGGCCAGAAGCTGGAGCTGCCCGCAAGCCCCCTTGCCCTTCTTGTGGCAGTCGGGGCGGGAGCACTTTGGGCGCTTGGAATTGTTTTTGCAACTCTTGCGCTCTCGGGCGGGGCGGACGTTGCAAAACTTGTGCCGATTTACAATACGAATACCCTGGTTGCGGTTTTTCTTGGAATTGTTCTTTTGGGGGAAGTGCCATCCTCTGCAAACCAGATTAAGGTTTTAATCGGGGCAATAATGATTATTGCGGGCGGCATACTGGTTTCGATTTAGGTGTTGCGGATGAGGATTAAAGCAGCGGCTTTTGACATGGACGGGACTCTTCTAAATACGGAGAAAAACTATTATTCGGGGCTTAACTATTTTTTAAGAAAAAATGGAATTGCACAAATCGGAAAACGGGGATATCTGAGATACGTTGGAAGGAGCGAATATGAAATTGAAAAGATGCTCAGGCGCGATTTCGGGGTAAAAATCCTTGACGGGGAATTCGGAAAAGCGCGGCTTGAATATTTTAAGGAGAGGGCGCGCAAGGAGGGAATTACATTGATGCCGCATGCGGCTTATGCTTTGATTAAAATGCACAGCAAAGGGATACGGCTTGCACTTGCCACGGGGGGCGTAAGGGATGAGATGGAGTTCAAGGTAAAGATGAGCGGGATATGGGAATATTTTGAAGTTTTTTCCTGCCTCTCGGACGTTAAGGGGGGAAAACCATACCCAGATGTTTATTTGAATGCTGCGCAGAAGTTGCAGGTGGAGCCGAAAGAAATAGTTGCTTTTGAGGATACGCCCGTGGGGGCAGAATCCGCAAAGAGGGCGAACATTTATACGATTGCCATTCCAAACGAGTTTTGTTTGGAGGAAAAATTTGAGGCTGATTTGGTGGTTTCAAACCTTAAGGAAGCGGTTTTGGCTATTGAGGGGCGGGGGATGATTTGATGATTAAAGACGTGCTTTCCCATTTGCAAAAGCAGGTTGGAGATTTATTTTCTTTCTTGAACATCCACCCAAACCACATTACGATTTTATCGGTTGTTTTTGCCGCCCTTGGGGCTTATTTGGCTTATGAGGGGAATTTGTTTGCCCTTGGGTGCTTTTTGATTGCCTTTTTGATTGACGGGCTTGACGGGGCTATTGCGCGCGCAAAGGGATTGCAGAGCGCTTTTGGGGCTTACCTTGACGGCATATGCGACAGGCTTGTTGAATTTCTTGCCTTGCTGCCATTTTTCTTCTATCCGGAATTTTTGTTTCCCGCGATAATTTCACTTTTCTTTGGCACTTGTATGCACAGCTTCTCAAAGGCTTACGCAGACCATCGGGAAGTGATGGATGCAAAATCCGCTGCGGGGCTAAAGAGCTTCTTGCCCCGCACCGAGAGGGTTATTGGCATATTTTTGGCCCTTGCGCTTCTTCTTGCAGGATTTATATCGTATGCTTGGTATTTGCTCTGGATACTTGCGGCGGTTTCTGTTGGGGCATTTTTGCTTTTGCAGCTTAGGGTTTTTGAGGCTGCAAAGAAAAAATAGGCGCAGGCTGGGGACTTTTGGCTGCCTGCGGCTTTTGCCGTGGGTTTTTGGTTTTTGAGGCTGCGAAGAAAAAATAGGCGGCGTGCGAGGCAGGATTGCGGGATCATGGTTTAGGATTTGGCCGCGGGTTTTTGGTTTTTTCAGCGGCAGGGAA
>JAZDKV010000064.1:0-2121 GCA_043802645.1 Microcaldota archaeon
CTTGATGGGGCCAATGCAAACCATTATGCTAGGCTTTCCTCGGAGATAAGCTCGCTAATTAAGTCTGCAAAACCTATTTTGGTTGGCTATGAGGGCAACGGGCAGGAGGAGCCTCCGCAAACTCTAAATAAAAGGCAGATAAAGCGGCTTGAGAGGCTAAAGGAATATATAGAGGGCTTGAAAAGTAGGAGCAGTGAAACAAATGCAGCCGATAATTCTTGACACTAATTTCTGGCTTATGCCATACGAGTACCGGGTGGACTTGCTTGGCGGGCTTGAGAACATGGTTGAATATTCCCCGTTTGCCATCCTTGTCCCAACCCCGGTTCTAAACGAGCTGAAGATGATGGCGGGAGAAAAGGGAAAGCGGGCAGTTGCCGCCAAAAGCGCCATTGCATTGATGAAGTCGCTTATTGAGAAAAAGAAGGCAAAAATGGTTGAGGGGGAAAATGGAAAGGCGGATGGCGCTATCATTACTCTTGCCCTGCAAACCGGGGCGTGGGTGGCTACAAACGACAGGCTGCTAAGGTTCAGGCTAAAGGAGAAGGGGATAAAGACAGTCATTCTAAAGGACAAACACGCCATAACTCTTGCTTAAAATTTGGAGAAATATTTATTTTGGCTCCGTGAATAAAAACCTCCTTGATTTTGTGTGCCTCTGCGGCCGTGGGGCTTTGAAGAACGCTTATTAATTCCGGCTCTCCCCATAGAAGCGAAGGGAAAAAATGTTTGTTTTTCAATCCGATGCGGATGGCAGTTCGATTGATTATACGCCAAAAAAAGTTGGCGAAATCAAAGTAGTTTGGGCGCTTGGAGATTCTATTTTGGCAGGGACAAACACACGCACGATTGAAACCAGCAGCAGCGACAATTTCGGGGCTTATCTTGCAAAGCAGATTGGAGCAGAATACCACGACCTTGCGGTTGCAAATTCTACCAGCAACGATGTTTTGTACCAGGCCAAGAGTATGGGCTTCTCTGATTTGACCATAATCATGGTTGGGCCAAATGATATATTTCAGGGGAGAAGCGAAGAAGAATTCAAGCGCAATATTGGGGCAATAGTCGATGAGGCAAAGCCAAAATCCAGAAGGGTTGTGCTTGTGGGATTGCCGGACTTTGAGCGCCTGCGCCAGAACTTTGACAGCCTGTCAATTGCCGCGCAATTTTACAAAGGGATTGTGGATAACCGAAATTATGTGGGGCAGTTTGAAGTATTTGACAAGATAATTGAAAAAATTTCAAGGGACAAGGGCGTGGACTACCTCCCGATTTCGCAGGTAAAATTTGAGAGAAGCGACTTGGGTGCGGACAGTTTTCATCCGGGCACTAAAGGGCATGGAAAAATTGCACGGATGCTTGAGGAGAAGCTCCCCGGCTTGAAATATTGCCCGAACAGGCTGCGGGAAAGCCTGAGGCGGATGAGGCATGGAAGAAAAAAGTGGCTGGGCTTGACTTTCATGAGATGGTGTCTGAATGGCTGAACAGATGGTGTGTTGGGCCCATGCAGAACCCGAATGAGGAGAAGGCGCGCCTGAAAATTTTTGAGGCTATCAATCTTTATCAGAAGAGCGGATTGGTTTATAACGATGCAGATTTTGAAACGCAATATTTACGCTACAATTTTGGGAAGATTTTGGCACAGACTGAAAAGTTGTGCAAAGAGGCGCAAGAAGCATATCCACAGGCAAGAGCTCCCGGAAACTGGATTTTGGCGCAAACCTGCATAGGGCAGGGAATCTGGCTTTTGCGCCCGTGGAAAAAAGCAGAGGAGATATACGCGCCGATTACAAGACTCCCGAACCCGGTGCAGGCCATAGAAGAGAAATTTGACGGGGATTTTCGGGATTTAGGCTCCCACCCGGGCAGGGCGCAGGAATATTTTGAGAAGGCCATACAATACAACCCGTTTGCCGTGCGCGATATTTACACAAGGCTCAAAGAGGAGGCGGGGTACTATCATGGCATAGATGCACGGGGAGAAAAAGTCTTCTCCGAGATGGCCAAAAAATATGAGATGTACGTAAAAGACCCGCCGGAAGTAAAGCGCACTCCTCCGCTTGCCCCGGACTCCGGAATTTATGATAAGCTCAAAGCACCGCAAACCCCTGATGATTGGCT
>JAZDKV010000065.1:0-8341 GCA_043802645.1 Microcaldota archaeon
GCAGTCTGTAGGGACCGTGGTTTCAAGGGCTGCAATCCAGGAGCTCAACCTCAGCGACAAGACTCCAGTGCGAGAACTTACCGAGTAGCAAATTGAGAATCTTGAGCAAAACATAGCCCAGCAGCAAAAATACGGGGTAAAAAATTTCATGCTTAACAGGCAAAAATCATACCAGAGCAGCACGGCGCAGCATCTAATCTCAACCGACCTGCAATATGCAACCAAACAGGACATAGAGCACGAGAAAGACAGCCAATCATGGAAGGGCTTTAGGCATTCTTATGGGCAGAAAGTGCGCGGGCAGAGAACGCGCAGCACAGGGCGGCAGGGAATGACTGTCGGTGTCATGAGAAAGGCGATAAAAGCAGCAGGAGTTGCAGCCGCTGCGGCTGACGCCAAGGGCTCCAAGGCAGAGAAGAAGTAAGGTGATATAAATGGGAGATCCAAAAAGACGAAAACCCAAAGCCGAAGCCCCACGAAAAGTATGGGATTCAGAGCGAATAAAACAGGAATCCACCCTGCGCAACGAATACGGCCTTAGAAGAACCCGCGAGCTCTGGAGCGCTTTGTCCGAACTCAAAAAAATGAGGAGGAATGCGAGGAAACTTCTCTCCCTCGGAGAAGAGGGCGAGCTTCGCGGCCAAAAACTCGTAGGAAAACTAAAGCGGCTTGGAATTGCAAAATCCGAAATGGAGCTTGACAGCATCCTTGCACTAAGCGTGCGCGATTTTCTTGAGCGCAGGCTGCAGACGGTAGTCCTTAGAAAAGGGCTTGCAAGAACCGCAAAACAGGCGCGCCAGATTATCGTGCACGGCTTTATTTCAGTAAACGGCAGGAGGGTAAACATCCCATCCTACATGGTTACCGGAGTTGAAGAGCCGACTGTCTCATATTTCAAGGCAATTGACATCTCAGTTGACAAGCCGGAGGAGAAGAAGCCGGAAATATCTTCCCCGCACGAAAAACAACCGGAGCAGGAAGCTGCGGCGAAGCCTCAAAAGGCTTCCGAGGAATAGGTGGTAATCATGGAAGACAACAACAAAACCGAAGCCGTGCAAAAAGAGCAGCCAACCAGCACACCCTCCTCGCAGGAGGCCCAGCCCTCATATTCCCAGAGGCGCCCAATGGGCAGGCGCGACCGCCCTATAAGAAACTATGCGCGCGGCCCCATTAAGTGGGCAATCTGCAACGTTTATTCATCAAAGAACGACACAATCATAACCATAACCGACCTCTCAGGGGCGGAGACCCTTGCAAAGGCATCGGGAGGAATGATTGTAAAATCCGCGCGTGAGGAAGGAAAGCCCTATGCCGCCATGCAGTCCACGATAAAGGCAGTGCAGGAGGCAAAGGGCAGGGGAATAACAGGCCTGCACATTAGAATCCGCGCCCCCGGCGGCCACGGGACAAAAACCCCAGGCGCAGGAGCCCAGGCAGTGGTCAGAACCATTGCAAGGCAGGGCGTGCGTGTAGGCAAAATTGAGGACGTGACTCCTGTTCCGACAGATACCACGAAGAGGCCCGGCGGGCGAAGAGGAAGGAGAGTATAGGAGGGGAAAACATGAAACTAAAAATTGAGAACGAGGACAAAAACTCAATGCAGTTTGTGCTCTCAAAATCAACGCCTGCCTTTGCAAACATGGTTCGCAGGTATTCAATGTCATGGGTGCCGGTGTTTGCAGTAGACAAGGTGACGTTTTATGAGAACTCAAGCACCCTCTTTGACGAGTACATAGCGCACCGCATAGGCCTTCTTCCCTTAAAGCTTGGGGCAGGCGTTCGCGACGACGAGGAAGTCCTCTTCTCGCTTGATGCACAGGGGCCGGCGACCGTTTATTCATCCGCGCTTACAAGCACGGTTGACAAAGTAAAAGTTGCAACGGACAAAGTCCCCCTTCTGCGCCTTCTTGAGCACCAGAACCTTCGCCTTGAGGCAAAGGCAATCTCGGGAATCGGGAGAAAACACGCCAAATGGCAGGCCGGAATGTCAGGCTACGAGATACTGGACAACGGAGATTTCAAATTTGAGTTTGAGAGCTTTTTGCAGATGAGCGCGCGCGACGTCATAACAAAGGCCGCGGACACCATCTCAAGAAAGTGCTCGGACCTTGAGAAAGACCTCAAGGAGCTCAAGAAGGAGGCAAAGAATTAACTGGCACTTATGCAGGGGTAGCAAAGCCTGGTCAAATGCTCTAGCTTGAGGGGCTAGTCACTTAGGTGTTCGTGGGTTCAAATCCCTCCCCCTGCACTCGCGCTCCTCAAGCGCTCGTTCGAAGCGGCTCACCCGTTTTTGGAGGCGTTCATTGAGGGTTGCAAATAGATATATGAGAAACTTTCGCGCTCCTCAAGCGCTCGTTCGAAGCGGCTCACCCGTTTTCGGAGGCGTTCATTGAATGAGGAAAAACAGAAGAAAAAGAGAAAAACAGAAGAAAAAGAGAAAAACAGAAGATATGCAAAGAGAAAAATTTGCGCCTTTTGGCGCAATCGGATATTCGGTGATATAATGAGCGAAAAAGAAAATAAAAAATCCAGTGCGGGAGTCTGGAGAGAGGCGCAGCCTCTTCTTGGCAGGCCCGTGCGAGCTCGCAAGGGAGTGAACCTAAGCAAGCTTGCAAAATCAACAAAAGAAGGGCAAACAGTCCTCGTAGCCTCAAAGGTCCTCGGGGACGGGTACATAAACCACAAGCTGACCGTTGCAGCCCTTGGCTTCTCAAAGCGCGCAAAAGAGCAGATTGAGGCCGCAGGCGGAAAAACCATGTCTGTGGCGCAACTTAAGGCTGCAAACCCGTCCGGAGAGGGCGTGGAGCTTCTCACTGGGTGATATTTATGAAGATTTACGACGCAAAAGGAGCCGTTGTCGGAAGGATGGCGGCAAAAGTGGCAAAAGACCTTCTCTCCGGAGAAGAGGTGCATGTGCTCAATGCCGCACAAATGATTTTTAGCGGCAGCCCCAAGTACCACAAGGAAAAACTCACCATAAACCGCTCTCTCACAGACAAGAGAAATCCGGAAAATGCCGAGAAATTCCCGCGCGTCCCTTACATGCTTTTCAAGAAAGCTGTAGGCGGAATGCTTCCGAAAAAGAGCCAGCGCGGCAGAGACGCACTAAAGCGCCTTCGGGCATACGATGCGATTCCCGCAGAAATTGACGCATCCAAAGCCGAGGTTTATGCCCCAGCGGTAAAAGATTCCCTGCAGAAGAGCATGACTCTTGGAAACCTCTGCAAAGCCTTCGGGTACAAAAATTAGGTGATACTTATGGCAAGAAAGAAAACAGCAAAAAAGAAGAAGGTCTCAATAGTCGCAAGAGGGAAGAGAAAAGAAGCCGTAGCCCGCGCCTCCATTTGCGAGGGAACCGGAAACGTGCGCATCAACTCTGTCAGCCTTGAGGCATACCAGAGCCGCTACGTGAAAGCCATAATCTCCGAGCCGCTGCACTTGGCGGCGGATATTTCCCCCAAGGTGGATATTTCCGTGAGCGTGCGGGGAGGCGGCGCAATGGGGCAGGCACAGGCAGCCCGCCTTGCAATTGCACGCGCCCTTGTTGAATATTCAAAGGATGAAACCCTCAAGGACAAAATGTATGAGCGCGACAAGTTTTTGGTCGCGGAAGACTCGCGCAGAGTTGAGCCAAAGAAATACATGGGCCCCAAAGCTCGCGCAAGAAAGCAGAAATCGTACAGGTAAAGAGGTTGTTGTATGTATTTTCCAATAAGGTGTTTTACCTGCGGCAAGCCGATAGGGCAGCTGTGGGAGGAATACAACGAGAGAGCCAAGGCAGGAGAAGACCCGGCCGCCATTCTTGACGGGTTTGGGGTTAAGCGCTACTGCTGCCGCAGGATGTTCTTGTCCCACGTGGAAGTGATGGACAAGGTAATAAAGTACGACAGGCAATAGGTCTTTCGCACTCCTGGGGTTGTGAGGTAACCTGGTATCCTGCTAGCATGGGGTGCTAGCTATCCGAGTTCAAATCTCGGCGACCCCACTCGCTCACGCTCGTGGAGCCGCCTTTTTGCCCTTCGGGCAAAATCCCACCAACCTTCGGTTGATGGTCTCGGCGACCCCACTCGCTCACGCTCGTGGAGCCGCCTTTTTGCCCTTCGGGCAAAATCCCACCAACCTTCGGTTGATGGTCTCGGCGACCCCATTAGAAGGGGCCACAAGCATTTCACGCGCTTGCCCCTTTCTATGCGCAAAGCCTTACGGCTTTGGCACCCCCAAATCGCTTGCGCGATTTGAGCGAACCCCTCTCAAAACACAAAAAGAAAGAGTTCAGACGCCCCTTGCGGGGCGAAAATAATGAGTGCAAATAAAATGCAAATAAATTGATGTTAAAATCGCAAGTCGTTCCGAAAGTAGCCTCCCGAGAAGGGTGAGTATTTGCGGGCCTCGTGCAAAAAGGTGAAAAAATGTCTGAAGGATTGTTGATAAAGCAGGAAAAATACCTGGAAACAGGAATACATATCGGAACCAAGCTTCGCACCATAGATATGGCGAAGTTTATCTACCGCACAAGAAACGACGGCTTGTATGTCCTTGACCTGCGCGCCATTGACGAGCGCATAAGGCTTGCAGGAAAAGTCATGGCAAAATACCCGCCGGAGGACACAGTAATCATAGCCTCAAGAACATATTCCTCAATAGCTGCCCGCGTTTTCGCAAAAATAACCGGAGTCAAAGTAATTTACGGGCGGTTTGTCCCGGGCTTATTCACAAACGTCGCAAGGGCGGATTTTATTGAACCAAAGCTTGCCTTCATCTGCGACCCTAAGGGCGAGAGGCAGGCGGTAATTGAATGCGGCAAAATGGGAATCCCCTCCATAGGCCTTTGCGACACTGACAACTTCACAATGTTCGTGGACTGGGCAATCCCCTGCAACAACAAGGGAAGGCGCGCCCTCGCGCTTATCTTCTGGCTGCTTGCGCGCGAAATGGCAATGGGCGCAGGCAAGATTTCAACGTATGAAGAATTCACCCCGGACTTTGAGGCTTTTGAGGCAATGGCAAACGAGATAGCCGAGCAGGAGAGCACAAGAAAGAGCGTGAAGGGCGGCGAGGATGATTCATCCGTGCAGGGCGAGGTACAGGAAGAGCCCTCAGGAAACGAGGAAGAGCTCGAGGGCAAAGAAGAGCCGGCGGAAGGCAAGGAAGAGCAGGCCGAGAAAAAAGAGGCAAAAAAGCCTGCCAAGGCAAAAAGGGCTGCAAAGAAGGCCAAAACTCAAGAGGCAGAGCCGGAGATAAAAGAGGCTGATGCCGCTACCGGGGAAAAGGGCGAAAGCTCTTCTGATGAACCTGGGGAGCAGGGCAAAGAGGCTCAAAGCGATGCCTCAGGTGCCGAAACTCCTGCCAAGGGAGGAGAAGATGCCTCCACCTGGGATGTAGAACCTAAAAGCGATTAGCCTCCATAGAACCTTTTTAAATTTCCTTTTTTTCTTTTATTCATCCGCAATAGCTCCAAGTTGATGCCATGAACCCGTTTGTAAAAGCCGCAGCCCTGACAGTTATCATACTAATGCTCACTCTCGTGCTCGTGTGGCAGATAGACTCCATGCGCCAAAACGACCTGCAAAAAAATATCTCCGACCTTGAATTTGAAATGCAGACAAGCCAGCTTCTCTCAAGATACGGGAGCGCAATGGCTCAGGAGAGCAGGTGTGATTTTCTAAATTATACTGAGAGCATGCAGGAGAAAAAGGCATTTTCCACGGCTTATTCAATTCAGGAGTACGAGCGCTCACACCTGGTAGGCAGCGAATATGAGAACCTAAAGCGCTCCTATTTTGCATCACTTATGGACCTCTACATAACCACCTTTGAGAACAAGAAAAACTGCCCGGACCTCGGCCAGGTCCCGGTGGCGTTCTTCTACACCCAGGCAGACTGCCCGGCATGCCAGGTGCAGGGGCAGGTTCTCTCCTCGGTAGCCCAAAAATGCAATAACGTGCAAATCTTTGCTTTTGCATCCGACTCGCAGTACCCGTTTCTCAATCTCCTTGTGCAGCGGTATAACGTCTCCTCAACCCCATCCCTTGTCATAAACGACTCGCAGAAAATAGGCGGCGTCACAAGCGAGGGCGAGCTTATATCTCAGCTCAAGAAAGCAGGCGCCGTGTGCGGGTAAGCAAATGGATGCTAACAAGGACAAGAGCGTTGCCCCGCAGGGGTTTGCAAGGACAAATCTCCGCCTGGCCCCAAGAAAGAGCATTTTGAGCGCAGGGCTAATAGTCCTCTCCATATTCGTGCTCCTTGCGCTGAGCTTTTCATACCGCGCCATTTTCATCGCATTCAACATATTTTCCCTCTTTGTATTCGTCTGCTATCTTGTGATGTGGTTTGAGGGAGCTAATCAGGAGCACCTTCCCCCAAAGCCACAAAAATGGCCGGCCGTTTCAATCATAATACCGTCATTCAATTCGGGGCATACGATTTTTGACTGCATCGAGGCCTGCAAAAAACTGCGCTATGAAGGGAGCAAGGAAATCATAGTCGTGGATGACGGCTCAAGCGACGGCTCTTATGAGAAGCTGAAAGGGGCCGTGGGAATAAAGCTTTTGAGAAAAGAAAAAAATGCCGGAAAAGCATCCGCCCTAAACCTCGGCATATCGCATGCAAACGGAGACATCATAGCAAACGTGGACAGCGACACATACCCGGAAGCGCATGCGCTTGAGAATGCCGTCCGCTATTTTGTTGCTGACGACAAAGTCGGGGCGGTAGTGCTCTTTATCTGTGTTGCAAACCCGCGCGGGCTTCTTGCCAAAATGCAGGAAATTGAATACTGGGTGGCTTTCGGATTCTTTTTCAAGGCAAACTCATTCATGGATTCGCTTTATGTAACTCCTGGGCCGACTTCGCTATACAGGCGCAAAGTTTTTGACCAGATTGGAGGCTTTGACGAGAAAAACATAACCGAGGATATGGAAATGGCCCTGCGCATGCAAAAGGCGGGATGGAAATTGCGCACTTACCATTCCGCAATTGCATACACGGAAGTGCCGACCACCCTGCGCTCATTGCTGCGCCAGAGAATACGCTGGTTTAGAGGCGGGCTTATGAACCTGCTAAAATACCACGAGCTAATCTTCAACCCGCGCTTTAGCCTCCTCGGGCTTTTTGTAATGCCTGCAATTCTAATTTCCGGAACCCTTACCGCGCTCTTTATCTTCTGGATGCTTATTGCAAACCTGCAGCATGCCATAAACTTTGCAATTGCCGCTGCGGCAAATCCGGATATATTCGCAATAGCCCTAACCCACCTTCGCATGCCCTCAATCCTCTCTATTGATTCCATGTTTATATTCGCCCTTGGCGCCCTCATACTCTGGTTCTACTTCCTCTCCGAGGGGATTAAGCTCTCAAGAAAAAAATTCGGCATTTCAAACATCCTGCCCCTTATAATGATGATAACTTTCTTTCCGCTATTTACCGGAATTGCCTATTTCATCTCGTACGCCTTTGAGCTCTCCGGGCGAGAATATCACTGGTAATTTGCACTTTTGCAATTTTTCTGCAAGAGAAAAGGTTTTATATATTAAACTTTATATTAGCCTTGAGGTGTACAGATGTCCAGAGTATCTGCAACGATTAGAACTATTACTGCCAGTGTTGCCGCAAATTTCAAGACAAGCAACAGATTTATCAGGCCGGCATCAACATGGTTTGCGCGCAATGCCGGTGCAACGAAAAGCGACAATGATGTTTTTGCAGCAGCGGGTCTTGAGAAGCAACAAGCCTCAAGCGGCCAAATCCTAACGCCTGAAAATATTTTAGGCGAAAAACACGTATGCACCCATGAGCGCGGTTGTGCCGAAAAAGGGCACCACACAACCATCAAGGACACAGTATTTGACCATCTTATCTGGGCAGGGACCTACGCTCCAAAATCCGATAAATGCGATGCATGCCATTCAGAAGTTGGAACCTATGGGCTATCAGACGAACATCTGAGCTCTCTTAAATCCCTGCGTATAAAAGATGGAGACATATTCTAATACCTTACAAGTGCCTTCTCCCCCAAATATTTAGCCCTTGAGCCAAGCTCGGCCTCAATTTCAAGCAGGCGGTTATATTTGGCCGTCCTCTCCCCCCTGCACGGGGCCCCGGCCTTTATCTGCCCCGCATTTATCCCAACAGCCAAATCCGCGATGGTAGTATCCTCGCTCTCCCCGCTCCTGTGCGATACCATAACTCCTATCTTGTGCCCAAAGCAATACTGCGCCGCCTCAATGGCCTCGCTAACCGTGCCTATCTGGTTTACCTTTAGCAGAAGGGCAGTCATAGCCCTCTCCTTCTTTGCTTTTTTTACAAGCTTCAAATTTGTTACTGTTATGTCATCCCCTAC
>JAZDKV010000066.1:0-4211 GCA_043802645.1 Microcaldota archaeon
CGCCCGCGCCGCCGCGCGCCCGCCCCGGGCGCCCGTCCCGGGCGCGGGCTGGTTGGCCGCCGGGGGGGTTGTTTCGGGCGCGGGGTTGTTTTGGGCGGGCTTTGTTTCATTTTTTTCAACTATTACTGTTTTGTTGTGCACGTCCTCCATGAGGCCGAGCTTTGCCATCATGGCAAGGGGATTTATTGCGTCTTTTGAGGAGAGTTCGTGCGTGCCATGAATGCCGAGGACTTTGTGGGAGGTTGAGTTTGGAAGCTCCCTTTGCGCGTGCTGCAGGAGGAGGGCGACTTGGGTGAGGGTTTGGATTGAGGGCTTTCGCTCATCAAATATGTCGCCCCCTAAAAGGAGGACATCTGCCCTTTTGCAGGCGTCAAGAATGGCTGCGCTCCCCTGCGCAAGGGCATCGTGGCAGAAGCGGGAATAGCCAAAATGGGTGTCCGAGACGAAGGCGACTTTCATAATATTTTATGACCGGAAGGTATTTTTATATTGGTCTTTTGCGCGGCATTTTGATTGTGTCTGCCAATTCAACCCTAAATCCAGTGGAAAACACCCCTTTGCAAAAACAGATATACCTCGTCTTAGCATTCTATCCATGCTCGCTTTCAGGTACAGAATCTACCCTTCAAAAAAACAGCAGGCAAATCTAAACAATCAGTTAGATCTCTCAAAACAGGCTTACAATTATCTTTTGCAGAAAGCAAAAGAAAAATACAAGAAAGAGAAGAAATCCCTATCAAAATATGAGATGAATAATCATCTGCTAGCCCTAAAGCAGAAAGAGCAAATATACGCCCAGCTCCACTCCCAAGCCCTGCAAAATATCTCAGACAGGCTCTCAAAGGCATTCTCAAGTTTCTTTAGAAGAGTCAAGGAAAAGAAGCAAGGTAAAAAGATAAGAGCAGGCTTCCCAAGGTTCAAGCACAATGCCGCAAGCCTCACCTACCCCCAATCAGGCTTTCAAATAACCAACGCAAAGAGGCTCTATCTCTCAAAAGTTGGAAATATTCCAATAAAGCTGCACAGACAGCCCAAAGGAGAACAAAAAACTCTCACCATAAAGAAATCCCCATCTGGCAAGTGGCATATATCAATCTCCTGCGTATTGCCAAAAGAGAAATTCGACCTCAGCAGCAAGCCAATGGCAGGGCTGGATGCGGGCATAGAGAACTTTGCAACCCTCTCGGATGGAGCAGAAATTGAGAACCCCAGATTTTTCAACATCTACCTTCCAAAAATAAAGAAAGTGCAAAAGCTCCTCTCAAGAAAGAAAAATATGGGCAAAAACAGGCTCAAAGCAAAGCTAAAATTAGCGATTCTGCATGAAAAAATAGACAACCGCAGAAAAGACTTCCTCCACAAACTCTCTTTTCTGCTTACTCATTCTTACTCCCTACTAGCGATAGAAAAACTCAATATTCAATCCATGCTCAAAAACAAGTATCTCTCAAGGAGCATAATGGATGCCTCGTGGGCGTCGTTTATGGCAATGCTTGCCTACAAGGCTGAAAGTGCTGGTTGCAGGATAGTTGCCATAAACCCAAAAGATACAAGCAAGAAATGCAGCAATTGCGGCCATTTGCAGTCTATGCCTTTGCACAAAAGGCAGTATGGCTGCCCTGCCTGCCAGGCAAGCCTAGGCAGGGATGTGAATGCTGCCAAAAATATCCTCAATGCAGCCCTCAAAAGCTGCTATGCTGTGGGGCACACAGTGAATGCCTGCCAAAAAAGAGCCTCTACTTTGGGTGCAAACCCAGAAGCAAGCTATTTTAATGAAGCAGGAACTATATCTCATGCATAAAAAATATGTTTGGGTGGAAACCCCTGCCTCCTCAAATCGCCCGTGCGATTTTGGGGCACCAAAACACCGCGGCGTTTTGATTGTTGGGCGGGAGAGGATGCCATTAATGCGTGAAAGTTTATTTAGATGGGGTTTTGAGAATGAATGACCAGCTTGTATTCACGGCTTTTCTGATTTGCCTTATTTTGCTGCTGGTCTACTTCCTGACAAGGTAAGGCCATGAAGGTTTCTGTCATAATCCCGACTTTGAATGAAGAGGCGCGAATTGAAACCGTCCTAAAGTCAGTAAAGGGGCAGGAGTATGGCGGGGATGTTGAGATTATAGTGGCGGACGGAAATTCCACGGACCGCACGGTTGAGATTGCGCAGAAATATTGCGATAAGGTAGTCAAAGAGACTACGAGGACAATTGCGGCCGGAAGGCAGGCGGGATGCGGCGTTGCTGGAGGGGAATATTTTCTTTTTATTGATGCGGACTGCATTGCGGACTCGCACTGGATTTCAAGCATGGTGAGGGCTTTTGAGAAGAATAATGCAGTTGCGGTTTACGGGCTGATTGTGCCAAACGAGGGAAGCTCCCTTGAGAGGGCGGTTCTGGGCATTGCCGCGCGTTTTGCCTCGGGATTTTCAAACGTTCTTGGGATTGACTATTTAGCAGGAAGCAACATGGCGGTGAGAAGAAAGGAGTTTGAGAAGATTGGCGGATTTAACATATATTTGACTACGGGCGAGGACACGGAGCTTATCAAGAGGATGAGGCATGAGGGGAAGGTTGTTTTTGCCCCGGACGCGATTGTTGGGTATGCCATGAGGAGGATTAGAAGCTGGGGCTATCCGAGATATATTTGGTTTCACACAAAGAATTTTTTCAGCTCGCATTTTTTGGGAAAGCCGGCGGAGCACTATGCGCCGATTAGGGAGAAGAAATAGCTTTGCCTGCTGCGGGCACATGTTTGCCGGTTTGATTTGCGAATTTTTGCGGGGGATTTGCGAATTTATCCTACTATTGTTCCGCTGTGCGGCTTCCCTTCTATTGCTTTTTTTACCTCTTCTAAATTTCTGCCGTCTATAAAGTGGGCTTTTATTTTTGAGCGGGAGATGAGGCTGCAGGCAAGAAGGTCAAAGATGAAATTCGTGCCGGCTTTTCTTTGGTCGGATGAGGCTGCAAGGGACATTAGCTCTGAGTAGGAGAGGCGGGAGAATTTTTTTGCCTGCGGATTTTTGGATGGGTCAGAGCCATAGATTGCAGTTTTTGAGAGATTTATGAGAGTTTTTGAGCCGAGGGCTTCTGCCAGGAGGGCTGCATCAGCATCTGTTGTTATGCCCGGAATTGTGCCGCCCATAATTAGGTATTTCTGTGTTTTCGCACTCTTTATTGCCTGCTCAAAAGTGAGGGAGATTTTTTTTCCCGCGCCGGGGCCTAAGGCTTTTCTTAAGGCTTCTGCATTTTTATGCGTGATTTTTATTCCTGCCACGTCCGCATCAAATTCGCTGCCGGTTTTTTTTCTTGCCGCCTCTGCGGCAATTCTTGCCTCTTTCCCCCCGCCTACGGTTATGGCGAGGTTTTTTTTGGAGGCTTTGAAAATTGAGGCGAGGCTTTTTGCCATTTTTGCATTCGGCTTGCCGTCGTTTAGAAGGGAGCCGCCCACGGAGATTGTTATCCATTCTTTTTCCGGCATGGCTTTTGTACGCGGGTCAGGTTTTAAAATAAGGCGTTTGTAGTAGGGAGCATGGCACACAAAAGCAAGCTTAACCTGAGGATAAACGAGATAGTGCGCGAGCTTGAGGCAAAGGAGAAAGCCCATGACTCGGTCATTTCAAAGAGCCGCCCGATAGTGAGAAAATGCGCAAACGCGATTAAGATGCTCCACTTCCAGAATGTGGCCGAGGCGAAAAAAGAGATTGAATCCCTTGAGAAAGAGCTTGCAAAGCTTCCTAAATTCGGGGGAAGCTGGGATTATTTGCTTGAGCCTATTTGGCAGGAGGCGGTTGAGGCAAAGCTTTTGGTTGCGGCAATTGAGCACTGGCCCCTTCCCGACTATAAGAAGCTTGGGGTTCCGGCATCGGTTTATTTGCTGGGCTTGTGCGACTGCATAGGGGAATTTCGCAGGCAGATGCTTGAGGAGATAAAAGCCGGGAGGGCAAAAGAGGCGGACTATTATTTTGAGCTTATGCAGGAGGCCTATGAGCAGATGTCGGTTATAAGATTCTCAAATTCGGTTTTGCCAAGCTTTAGAAGAAAGCAAGATGTGGCGCGCGGGCAGCTGGAGCATGCAAGAAGCGAGATTTTGAGGGCTGAGAGGGAGTAGAAATGCGGGCATTTTTTGTTCTTGCGATTCTTTTTGGAGCGCTTTTTTTGGCAGGGTGCAGTGTGATTGGAAATGTGGTTTCCGGAGGGGCGCCGACTGCT
>JAZDKV010000067.1:0-4823 GCA_043802645.1 Microcaldota archaeon
CCCTATAATTTTCACGTCCGCGTTATGGTAGCAAACATCCACTCTCGCCTGCTCAAAGCTTCTAAACGTGACAAACGGGGTTATGGAATATACGTATGGCTTTCTTCCGGCAAGCGCCATGCCCCCTGCCATGCTCATGCAGTTTGCCTCGGATATCCCGCCGTTTATTATCTGGCCGGGGAGCTCCTTCTGGAATTTCTCAAGTAGGTTGAAGCCCATGTCCGCGGTTATGATTATTATCTTCGGGTCATTTCTTGCCTGCTCAAACAGGGCTCCAATGAAACTTTTGCGCATAATCTTACCTCTGGTAATATTTGATATTCTCCCTCATCCACCCAACGCTCTTTTTCACGCCGTCCTCAAGGCTGTTTTTTGCCCTCCACTTTAGCGCAGAGTGGGTTTTTTCCATGTCCGCAACCCAGTTGTCCGCCTCAAAATCCCTCGCAGGAATTTTTCCGAATTCAAGCAGGCTTTCTTCCGCCCCGCTCTGCTTTGCAATTTCCTCAACCATCTGCCTTATGGTGTACTGCCTGCCTGTGCCTATGTTGAGCACTTCTCCCGCCAAGTCCGGCCTTTTTAGAAGCTCCATGTATGCATCCACGATGTCCTCGGTATATATAAAATCCCTTTTTTGCATCCCGCTTGTAAGCTCCATCTTCTCGCCGCTTATGCATTTTTTGAGGGCCACCGGCACGAGGCGGGTGGGCTCCTCCCACGGGCCGTAAACCGAGAAAAGCCTCGTGGTTATTATCGGCTTTTTTGTTATGCGCGTGTGGGCCTGGCAGAAAATTGTCGCCCCCGCCTTTGTTGCCCCGTAATAATTAACCGGGGCGGGCAAATCCTGCTCCGACATTTTCTTGCCAACAAGCCCGTATTCGGACGAGCTTGAAGTGTTTATGAAGCACTCGTAATCTATGCAATCGCATGCGCGCACGAGGTTTATTGTCCCTGCCATGTTGGTCTGGAATATTTTATCAAAGTCCGCCTGCAGTGTGGGGTAAGCCCCGTAAGTCGCAAGGTGTATTATCGCCTGGGGGTTTGCCTTCTCCACCGCTTTTTTTACCGAAGCTTCGCTGCACAAGTCCATCTCGCAGGAGTTTATCTCCTTCTCAATCTGCTCAAGCCTCCAGTGTTTGTGGGTTTTTCTTAGCGGCACGTGCACCTCATGCCCCTCCTTCAGGAGCCTGCGCACGATGTTTGCGCCCACAAATCCGCTTGCCCCTGTTATGAAAACTCTCATTCAATCACTTATCCATCTCGGGCTTGGAAATATGGAGCCGATTTTGCCCTTAAACCCGCTTTTTAGTATCGCCGCCTTTATCTCGGCCTCGTACGCGCTTGAGCATATTATAATCGCGTCCGGGGCATCCTCCCCGATGCTTTTTGGGGGGACGATTTTTATGCGGCTTCCCGAGGCGTAAAGCCCCCATTTGTTCTTGTCCGAATCAATTATGCACATTATTTCCTTTTCTCCAAGCCCCGCCTCGCACAGAAGCGTTATTCCCGCCCCGGAAGCCCCCCACACGGCGGTTTTCTTGCCGCCCTGCACGAGGCCGCGCAGCTTTTTGCAAAACTCCTCCTTCTTCCAATCAAAGTCCGGCTTTGCCTTTTTCACTATGGCGCTTATGAACTCCCCACCCATCGTCGTGTGCATCTCAACCATCTGAAAGCCAGAGCGGTAGAGCGCCTCAAGAAAAGTTTTGGGGGTGAAATAAACCGTGTGCTCCCTGAAAAACTCAAACCATTTCTTCTCCCTCACCTGGTTCTCGGCATTCGGGACTTCCACAAGCCCTACCGCCCCGCCCGCGCAGCGGGAATTTATCTGCTTTAGTATTTTCACCGGGTCCGGGACATGCTCTAAAACAAAGCGCAGGGCAAACGAGTCATAGCCGCCAAATTCGGGGGGCGTGTCATCCCCAAGAAATATGTTATGGGCTTCAATCCCGTTCTCCCTTGCCGCCCTGCATGCGGCAACAGAGGGCTCAATCGCGCTGACCTTTGCCCCAAGCTCTTTCATGCGCTTTGAGAAAATGCCGTTCCCGCACCCGACCTCAAGGAAATTCTTCGCCCCGTAAGAGCGCAGAATTTGCGCAAACCTATCTATGTGCGCAACCGCCGCAGGGGAGAATGAAATGTTTCTCTGGTAATCATCAGTATATTCCTCGCCCGGGAAATCCTGCGCAATCTGCATAAGCGAGCATTGCCTGCATATAAAAACCTCAAGGCGGATTTTCGCGTCATTTTTGAGCGCCTCCTGCGTGAAGTATTTATGGCTGTATTTCGGGCAGTCATCCACCTCAAAAATCTTCTCAAGGGAAGGGCTTGCGCACATTCTACACTTCATTTTCCCCCAACTCTTTGAGCCCCTGTGCATACTGCTGCTCATTCGGGCTTTTGTAATGCCACTCAAGGCGGTTTTCCATATAGCTTACTCCCTTGCCCTTTATTGTGTCCGCAATTATCGCCTTTGGCTTTTTGCTCTTCATGAAATCCGAGGAGAAAACGGAGGCAAGGGCCTCAACGTCATTTCCGTCCACGCGGGCTACCTCCCAGCCAAAGGCCTCAAATTTTTTCCCAAGGGGCTCAAGGGGCATGGCATCCTCCACCCTCTCAAAGCTCTGAATTTTGTTAAAGTCCACAATCGCCACAATGTTTTGCAATTTCTTTGCGCCCGCAAACAAAATCGCCTCCCACACGCTGCCCTCATCAAGCTCACCGTCGCTTAAAAGCACAAAAACCCTGTTTGCCCTTTTGGAGAGGGCGAATTCCTCTGCCATGCCGCAGCCAAGGCCAAGCCCGTGGCCCAGGGAGCCGGTTGATACCTCAACCCCCGGCACGCAGCCCTTTGAGGGGTGCCCGCCCATGCGGCTGCCATTTGAATAGAATTTTAAGAGCTCCTCCGGGGGGAAAAAGCCCGCCTGAGCCAAAGTGGCATAAAGGGCGGCTGCCGCATGGCCCTTGCTTAAAATAAAATAATCCCTCTTGGCATATTCCGGCTCGGCGGGCCTCACGTTTAGCACTCCGCCCACGTATATCTGCGCCAGAATGTCAATGCAGGAAAAGCAGCTGCCCACGTGCGACGAGTTTGCCCGATGGCACATGCCAAGGACGTTTTTCCTTATTTCGTTTGCGGCCTGCTCAACCTGTTTTATGCTCCCTTTCCTATCCTGCATAAGCTCACGTGTTTTTTATGAATGTATTTTATTGTTAATAACGCTATGTCCGCCCCGACCGTCAACGTACATGCCATTTAGCCCGTTGTATTTTGCAAGCAAATAGCCGGCCTGGGCAAGAAAGGCCTCTATGTCCCCCCTTCTTTTTCCGCTTGCGTGCTCCGTAATTTCCACGCACAAAACCCGCGGCCGAAATTTCTGCCAGTCGTTGCTCTTTAGAACCTCAAGGTCATAGCCTTCGGCGTCCACTGAGAGGAAATCTATCTCCACTCCCTGCGCGTGCTTTTGCAAAACATCGCGCAGAGGCTCAATTCCCACCGGCTTCTTCTCAACAAGCTTATAGCCCAAATTCTGGTATTTCTGCGCCTCCTGCGCCGAGAAAGTGCTAAGCTCATGCGGGTCAAAGAGGTAAAATTCCATTTCGCCCCCCTGCGGGCCTATGCCTATGTTGAGGTTTATGTCCCTTGGGCGCAAAAGGCGGAATTTATGCAAATTCGCCGCATTCGGCTCAATATTTATGCCCCTCCAGCCCTTTTTGTAAAACCTCTTTGTATTGCTAAGGGCGTCCGGGTCGTTTGCCCCCACGTCCACGTAAAAGCCTTCCTTTTTGCCCCCAAGAAGCCTCTCAATCTCAAGGTCCTCCCCAAACTGGCTGTATGAGCCCATAAACGGGCGTATTTTGGACATGGCGCGCCCATAAGCGTATTTTGCAGCTGCTTTCACTGCCTGCGCCGCCCCCTCTTTTTTTGCCTTATTTGCAAATTTTTCAAAAATCCCGGGCATACCTACCGCCCTGCCCCTGCGGGCAAGCATTATTATCGTTTTTGAGCAAGTATTTATCTTCTCAAAGCCTTATAAAAGGGATTTAGGATGGAAAAAGAAAAAAAAGAAATACTGCTTGAGACAATCCCCCTTTACCAGAACAACCGCTTTTTTGACTACAAGGACCCCTACATAAGCCCGGACAGCCTCACCCGCCCCTTTTATGAGCTGCAGGCCCACCTGGCAAAAAAGGGCTACGACTTCAAGACAATAGACCTCTCAAAAGAGCCAACATCCGCCCGCGCAATAATCTCGCTTGAGGTGCCGCGCGAGCCCTCCCGCCTTTTCTGGAAGCTGCCCCTTCACAAGCTTGAGGGGAGGCTTTATTGCATGCTCTATGAGCCCCCTTCAGTGCGCGCGGACAACTACAACCGCAAAAAGCACGCCGTTTTTAGCAAAATATTCACGTGGCGCGACGACTGGGTGGACAACAAAAAATATTTCAAATTCCAGTATTACCTCCCATTTTTTGAGGAGGAGAAAATCCCCGTTTTGAAAACCCCGTTCCCAAAAAGAAAGCTCCTCTGCCTTGTCTCCTCAAACAAATACTCCTGCCACCCAAACCAGCTATACGATGAGCGGGTGAGGGCGGCGCGCTTCATGGAAAAAAACCACCCCGGCGAGTTTGACCTTTATGGAGGGGGCTGGGACATGCCGGTAATCCACTCGCAGCTTGCAGAAGGCCTGGGCATAAACAATTTCCACAAGGCCGCCTCAAAAATAAAAAAAGCCCTCAAAATAGGCTCTTTGGGAAACTGGCAATTTCCCTCCTGGAAGGGCATGGTAAAATACAAGCTTGATGCAATCTCGCAATACAAATTCTCAATA
>JAZDKV010000068.1:0-2177 GCA_043802645.1 Microcaldota archaeon
GAGACTCCAGCCGAGGCTTATGTGCGCAAGATGGGAAGCAAGAAAAAGATGGCTGTTGAAATGGTGGTCAGATGAAAGCGTTATTGAATCATCGAGAGGACATTAAAACGGGACAACACACCCAAATCCTGCGGTTTTCAACGGGCCCCGTGCCCTTGCACGGTTAAATGCCCAGAACTAGCGGTTCTCAAGCGCCCTCATGTCCTCGCGCCTGTTCCACGGATAGCAAACCCATCCTTCAAGCTCGCGGGAGTAAAAGTCGGGTTTTAGGGAGGTCCTGGCTTTTGAGTGCAGGCAGGCAATTCTAAATTCGGCTATCTTTTGCTTTGAGAGCCATTCTTTTAGCTGTGAGAGGGTTTCCCCGGTATCGGAGATGTCGTCCACCACAAGAATTCTTTTTCCCTCCAGAGGCTTTGCAGGCCAGTCAAGAATCTCAAGCTTTTCAAGCTTTTTGCCGCTTTTGTAAAGCTGCATGTGAATTGTCGCAAGGTTGTGCTGGTCCAGCTCGTCTGAGAGGAGCATGGCAGGGACAAGGCCGCCTCGCGCTATTCCAAGAATGGCATCAAATTTGTATCCGCTCCCCCGTATTTGCCCACAGAGTTTTGCAACATCTTTTTCTACGTCTTTCCATTTGAGGGTCACATACTTTTTTGCAGCCATAAAACACGCACCGAGGATAATTGGGCGTGCACATTTTTATAACGGCTCTTTGGGGCAAAATTAGCAAAATGTTTTAAATCTTCCAAGATTTGCTTGAGATATGGCAAAGCGCGCAAAGGCATCGGGGAGAACAGTGGCAAGGCGCAGCAGGCCAAAGGCGGGGCAGAAGAAAAAAGAGGCAGGGAGGCAGACCAATGCAAAAAGAGCCGTGAAAAAAGCCATTCTGCAGGACAGGCAGATAATCCATGATGAGCCGATTTTTGGCAAAAAACACCCCCTTTGCGCCGAAGTTGCCCATTTCTATTCGCTTCCGGGCCAGCTGAACCTTGTCCTCCACGGAGTTCCATTTCACCTTATTGAGGACGGATTTGTGCGCTTTCATGCGGTGCAGTCCACCATAATAGGCTGGAAGTTTACGGTTTTGTATACTGTAATCCTTTTCTCTACGATTGCAAATGCGGTTCTTTTCTCAAGCAGGTACCTTGACATTATGTTCTGGATTTTCATCGTGGTTGCAGCGGCGCACGCGCTCATAAATATCTACATGGCAAAAAAGACTGCGGACGGCAAGGAAGTGTGCATCCCGGTCATTACGGGCTTTGCAAAAAGTATTAGCGGGTAAAATTATGCCAAAGATTTCAAGAGTATATGGAAGGCAGGTACTGGATAGCAGGGGCAACCCGGCGGTGCAGGCAAATATTGTGCTTGACAACGGAGTTGAAGCAAAGGCCATAGCCCCAAGCGGGGCCTCCACCGGAAAGCTTGAGGCGATTGAGCTAAGGGACAACGGCAAAGAATTCTTTGGAAAGGGAGTCACGCTTGCGCTAAGAAACGTGGGCGGGGCGATAAATTCGGCTATAAAAGGGCTTGATATTGAAAATCAGGAAAAGATAGACGCCGCCATGATTGAGGCGGATGGCACTGCAAACAAGGCAAGGCTTGGGGCAAACGCAACTACTGCGGTGTCATTTGCTGCCCTTAGGGCGCACGCCTATTGCAAGAAAAAAGGCATTTATGAGATTCTTGGGGGAAATATCCTTCCGGTTCCTTTCATGAACGTGATTAACGGCGGAAAGCATGCGGGAAATTCCCTTGCAGTTCAGGAGTTCATGATTGCGCCGCTCGGGTTCAAGAATTTCCCGGACGCGCTGCGTGCGGGAGTTGAAACCTACCACGTCCTAAAGGGGATAATAAAAAAGCAATACGGCCCCTCCGGCATAAACGTTGGGGACGAGGGTGGTTTTGCCCCCATGATTGCAAAAAGCGAGGATGCCCTCAATTTGCTTGAGGACGCGATTGATGAGGCGGGATATTCTGGAAAAGTGAAAATAGGATGCGATGCCGCCGCCTCGGAATTTTATAATGAGAAAACAAAAAGCTACAAAATAGACGGGCAGGAGTTAAGGGAGGAGGGCATGCACGACTATTGGGATGGAATTGTGGGGGCATACCCGCTCATAAGCCTTGAAGACCCTTTTGACGAGCATGACTTTTACAATTTTGCAAAATTGCGGGAG
>JAZDKV010000069.1:0-2262 GCA_043802645.1 Microcaldota archaeon
CAAAGCCCGCGCCCCCACAGGGCGGCGTGGCGTCTACTATTTCAGAGAGCGAGGGCAATTTGCTCACCGAGCCAGCGCACATAAATGAGCAGAAGCAGGAGGCGGCAACCATCATGGCAGATGAGCTTCTAAATGCATATGCGAAAGAAAACCACAAATGGCTCTATGAAATATACCGCATGGGCGGCCTCTCGCTTGAGGAATACCGAAAACGGATAAAAGAAAAAATGGAGGATGACCGAAGCGGAAAAACCCAGCAAGCCGCCGATGAGCAAAAGGCGGAGAAAATGGCAGAAAACAAGGCTTTCTCCAACCTTTCCAAGTCTGCCGACAAGAAGTTTAAAAAGTAATTGTGCGTGTGGTAACTATGTGCGCAAAAAAGCAAGACAAGGACAGGGCGCCAAACCCCTTCGTGAGCACTCCCATGCGGGCGGCGCCTTTGCGGGAGCACAAATTCAGGCACATCTTCTCATCCGTGGCAAGCCGTTTTCCAAACCTTAAAAAGGAGCTTGAGATTGCCGAAATGGACACAACTCCGATTGAGTTTGTGCGCAAGAGCCTCATCAGCTCCGCCGTATTAACCGCATTTCTTGAGGCTGTAATATTATGGCTCTTTTTGTCCCAGGCAGTTTCCCTTCTCACAACCGCAGCCGTATTTCTCATAACACTCCCCCTGATTTTTATCCTCTCTTTCAATGCAGCCCTCTATTCCCCGCACATAAAAATTATGCGCCGGGGGGCGGGAAATAGACAAGGAAATAGTCTTTGCGGGCAGGCACCTTCTCATAGAGCTGCGCTCCGGAGTCATTCTCTTTGACGCGATGCTCGGAGTTTCAAAAGAATACGGGGAAGTCTCAAAGGAGTTCAACAAAATCGTGGAAAAAGTGACTCTTGGAGTTCCCGTCTCGGTTGCCCTGCACGAGGTTGCGGAAAATTCCCCTTCACTGTATTTCAAGCGCGTCCTTTTGCAGATTGCCAACTCAATAACCTCCGGCTCGGACGTGGGAGATTCCCTTGAGGCGGTGCTTGACCAGGTTGCAAAAGAGCAAATTATCCAGCTAAAGGCATATGGTCAGAAACTAAACCCGCTTGTAATGTTCTACATGCTTTTCGGGGTCATCATCCCGTCTCTTGGAGTGGCATTCATGATAATAGTCTTCTCGGTAATCGGGGCGGGCTTTGAGTCAATGGGAGTTACCGTTCTGGCCGCGATTCTTGCCGGTGTTATCGTCATGCAATACCTCTTCCTAACCGTTGCCGAAAATTCAAGGCCCAATTTTGACTTGTAGGGATATTTATGAAACCAAACGCATTCTACGACTCAATCGGGCGCGCTTTCGGGCGTGAGCGCATGCGCGCGTTTAGCGAGTTTCTCTCAAGCGGAGGCTTTAAGCTCTCGGCAGAGAGGTTTGCCGGCCTTTACGTGGTCATTTCCACCCTTCTCTCAATACTCGTGGCTTTTCTCTTTATCGCATTCTCGGGGCTTAGCGCATATGTCTTTCGCCTCTGCATTCTTGCCTTCAAGCCTCTTCTGCTCCTAACGCCCCTTTTTGTGCCGGTGTTTACCATACTATTGTCGTTTGCCATAGTATTCTTCTTAATAGCCCTTTTCGGCTATGTATTTGTGCTCCTCTCCGCGGACCGGCGGCGCAACCAGGTTGAGGAGGCACTGCCCGACTTTCTAATTCTTGCGGCAGCAAATTCGCGCGCGGGAATGACTATCGACCAGGCCCTATGGCACGCGGCAAAGCCGGAATTCGGAATTCTTGCGGATGAAGTGCAGGTTGTGGCAAAGAGGACGTTCGGGGGGGTCCCCTTCAATGAGTCCATAGACTACCTCTCAAAGGTGGTGGACTCCAAAATCATGCGCAGGACAGTGGCACTCATAAAACAGGGCCTTGCATCCGGCTCAAAAATCGCGGTTATCCTTGAGCGCACGGCGCAGGACGCGCGGGACATGCAAATAATCAAGCGCGACATAGCCGCCTCCCTCCTCATGTACGTTATTTTCATAGTCTTTGCGGCGGCAGTCGGCACCCCCTTCCTCTTCGCGGTTTCCGCAAAGCTTGTGATGCTAATGGAGCAGGTGTTTGCGCAGATTCCAACTGCAAGCCAAGCCCCAAGCATGGGCGCAACTTCATTTATCCAGCCCCAGGCTCCAATAGTAACATCTGACCAATTTCTCATATTCGTCCTCATCTCGCTTTTGGTTACTTCCATAAGCTCCTCTCTGCTGATAGGAGTCATACAAAAGGGCAACAA
>JAZDKV010000070.1:0-11688 GCA_043802645.1 Microcaldota archaeon
AAAGAGGAGTTTTTTTGAGAATTCCGCCTCAAACATGTACCTCATTTGGGCGAGGCGCTGCGCCTCGCTTTTGACGCTTATTGACTGGGCGGAAATTTTTGCGTTTACGGCTATGCCGAATATTTCAGCCATGTCGTGGCCGAGCATGACCATCGGGATTCGCCCGTTTTTGAGCTGCTCTCGTGAGTAGTCAAGCATGCCCACGACCTGCTTGTGGCGGGCAAGGACTTCTTCCGGGTTTAGAAAACGCGCGGCTTTGAGGGTTTCGTCACTGAATGAGGGGTAGCGGCCATCGGATGTTGCATAGCGGTCCTGCATTATTATTTCGCGGACTTTTTTTGCATATTCAACGGCTTTGTCCGCAAATTCTTTTGCCTCCGCATCCGAGAGCTTCTGGCCGAGGGCGTCGTACATGGGCCTGCCTGCAAGGTATTTTTGCAGCTCCTGCATTATGCGCTCGTTTTCATAGTAGAGGCGAAATTGCGAAGAGATTTCCCCGCGCTTTACTTTCTCGTCCATTTCTTTTCGTATCCGCTGCATTATGGACATTACATCGCGCATGCCTGATTTGTCTATTTCAAATTCGTGCGAGCCTGTGTGGCGCAAGGAGGCGGAGAGGGCGAGGGCGCGCATGTATTCATCCACTATTGCGCGGCCGAGGATGTAGGTTTCCTGGCGCAGGCGCTCAACTATTCGCGGTATTTCGCCGACTTTTTTTCCGTCGTAAATGTTCTTCTGGACAAATTGGGAATTTTTTGCTATGCCGAGGGTGCGCGCGGTTTCAGCGGCGACCCCCTTGTAGAGGGCGCGGCGGACCATGAGGTTTCCGTACCTTGAGCCTACCCAGTTTTGCGCCACAAGGGAGATGCGCTCAACGTAGGGAATGCCGGGGACGCGGTCTGACCATCTGTTTTCCCCGAAGATTAGCTTCCAGGGCTTTGCGATATTTCTTCCGGCGTAATCAATGGCAGTGTTTATGTTTTTGGCCCATTTGCTTTTGTCCCCTGCGCGCGCTGCTCCCGTGACTGCGAGGTCTTGCGTGAGGGCTTCGCGCACCTGGAGGTTTCTCTGCACTACGCCCCATGCGCGCTCCTGCGCGGTTTTGGATGCGCCGGAGGCTTCTATGAGCTCTTTTAGGCGGGCAAGAGCTTGCCGGTATTGTGCTTCATCAAAAGATTTTGGGCCTGCATGGGCGGTTTTGTATGGAAAGAGGCTGCGCACCTCGGAAGTTACGCCCGCCCAGCTTTTGCCGGAGCGCAGGTAGAGGGTAACTATGCTTGAGATGGTTGCACGCTCTGCGCGCCTTATGATTCTTGCAGACATCCGCCCCTTTAGGGCGAGGTTGAGCGGGATTGAAGCCGGCTTCATGCGCGGCTTTTTGAAAGCCGGCAGGCGGGGAACGGTTATGTCAAAGAGGGAGAGGGGGTTTTTGCCCATATATTGCATTGAGGCTATGAGAAGGCCGAGGACAATTATTGCCGGAAGGCAGAGCGCTATGCCGCTTGGGCTTTGCGCTTGGGCGGAGAGGAGCGAGAAAATATCCGCCCCCCTTGAGTTTTTTGGCCTTATGAGAATCGGGCTTGAGGAGGAGGGCTTTATTTGCGGGTTGTCCTCGGAATAGAGAAGGTTTGCGGTGAGGACTGCGTTCGTGGACATGGAATCTATGAGGGCGGGGGCGGACGCTCCGGGCGCGAGAATGTATATAACTTCGCACTCGGCGTTCCCGTCGGCGTCTGTTATTACGCTGGCGCATGAGGTGCCCGACGAGCTGAGGACTTCATAGCCGTTTACCTGAAAGCTTACTATTGAATTTGGGGCGGGCATTGGCGTGAGAATGAGCTGGTTGCCTGAGATTTGCCCTTGCGGGTCCTGCTCATGCGTGGGAGGCTCAAAAGTTCCTTGCATGTAGGAGGCATGGACTTTAATCAGCGGGTATTGGGAGGCGTCAACCTGCAGGCTTGACTGGTAGCACTGCGGGCAGATTCCATTCTGAAAAAGGCCGCTTGAACCGAGGGACGGCTGGGCAACGGTTCCCTGTGCGTAGGCTATGCTGATGGCTAAGATGATTGCCACGAGCGCAAAGGATGCTATTTTCATTGTTATTTTTTACATCTTGGCTATTTAAAGAGTTAATTGGGCGGGGGCTTTTGGCGGTTTTCGGGCGCGTAGTTTTTATAAGAGAGCGGCGTTAGAGTTGGTGATGGAAGGGAGGAAACTATCCGTTAGTTTGATCTGTTTAGCCGCGCTCACGCTTGCGGGGGTGGATTTTGCGCAATCAACACCTTTTTCATTCGCGCAGGATGCTTTCAAAATCCCCGGATGGTGGGGGCTTGCCCTTGCCGGGCTTAGCCTCTCAGTTCTTATAATAGCAATTTCTTACATGGTGGGCGAGGCTGCAAACCTTGCGAATGTGAAAGCTTTTGCAAAGCAGGAGGTCTACGAGCTTGCCGCTACTATTATAGTGGTCGTCCTTGTGCTTGCCTCCCTGCAGGCTTACGGGATATTTTCAAAGACTATTGCGGGCACAACGCTCATAGACCCAAGCGGCGGGCAGGGGTTCTTTATCGTTGGCACCTGCCTTGAGAACCAGAAGGTGTATGACGTAACTGACCAATCCCGCCCGGAATCTTATTTGTTCGGGCAGGTTGACTGGTTCTTGGGCTGCCTGCCTATTGCAACCGACGGGGAGCTTATCATGCAGACCATGCGCGAGGGCGAGATAAATTTTGACTCGCTCACGCCTTACGACAATTTCTGGGAAGTGCAGCAGGACATGTATGGCGACCAGCACTCAAAGGGAGTGATGCTGGGGCACATGATGAACATATACGCAAGTGTTTTTTCCCTTGAGTTCTTTTTGGGGCCGATTTCCACTTTCGGGGTCAGCACTTACGTTCCGGAGCCGCTGATTTCAAGCATTGAGCTGCACATGTCCCCAATGGCCGGCCTTACGCCAATATCTGAGGCCCTTATCATGCTTACCGACCTTATCGGCGTGGGAATGGTCACCGTGGTCGTGCAAAAGGTCCTTTTGCAGTATATATACGTGAATGCCATTGCGGTGTTTTTGCCGGTGGGAATTGCGTTTAAGGCGGTGCCATTTTTGAGGAAAACAGGTGCGACCCTGATTGCAGCCGCCCTTGTTTTATACTTTATTTTCCCCCTCTCCATTTGGATAAACGAGCAGATATATTTCAATTCGCTCTTTAGCTACGACGAGCAGACCGGGCAGTATATTCCGGAGCTTGTGGAGTGGACAAATTACCAGTCCATACTCTCACTTTGCGCTCCCGAGCCGGGGGAGACTTACAGCCAGTTTGAGCAGAGGATTTTGCAGGATGGAGTGCAGCCGTTTTATGACCAGTCAAAAGAAGTGAACAAGGATATTATGGATGGGGTTTACGGCGGGGACTTTGGAGATCGGCTGCCGAGGGCTTTTATGCGGGATTTGTGGGACTCGTTTTTGAGGAACGGGAAGACGACCGCGTGGGATTATGTCCTTAACCCCGCCTCCATAGTTTCGCAGGCTCTCCCGATAGAATTTTTGTTCAGCGCTATTGTGAATATGTTTACCACGAGCATGCAGTGGTTTGTTCTAAACCTTCTGTTTTTGGCAAACACGATTATTTTGTGCATGACGTTCTTTAAGGACCTCAGCCTTGCAATAGGCGGGGAGCCGAGAATATTCGGAATGAGCAAGTTGATATGAGGATGAAAAATTTTCTTATGGCGGCCTTTGCGGCTTTTGTGCTAGCCCAGCTTGCATTTGCCCAGGCCCCCGCAATTGAGAACGGGGATGTTTTTACGCAGGCGGGCAATTTGCAGGGCTACGGCCCGCTTGCAAACAGCCTCATAATTGCAATTGCAGGCATGGCCTTTGCTGCCTCGCTTATTTACATGGCGTCAAAGGCGATGCACGTTGCGGAATGGGAGATGTACACAAAGGGCGAGCTCTTCCAGATATTTATAGGGGTTTTGTGGGGGATTGGAATACTTGCGGGCGCTATTGTGGTGGACGGAATAGCCAACGACTATGCTGCCGGGCTTGGAATGAGGGCTGCGGGGCAGGGGATTTTTGGAATCGGGCAGGAGTATTTGCAGGACACTATTTGCCTCTCGTCCGCCGCAACCCTCAAGCTTGAGGGGCTAAAGCTTGCTGCGCAATATATGGCGGGGATGAAAGGGAGGTTCTATGCTTCTGCTTCCGGATGGGGATTTTCATACCAGATGTTTCCGGGCTTTGACGTGATTGACAGGATGATAGGGATGGTGGAGATGTTCATCACGCCTTTTGCCGCAAGCCTTATAGTGCAGAGGATAGGCTTGCAGATAATACACGCCACCGCGCTTACCATAGTTGTGCCCGCGGGGATACTGATGAGGGTGTTCCCGCCTACACGGGATGCGGGCTCGTTTTTGATTGCCTCCGCCCTTGCATTTTATTTCATACTCCCATTCTGCTATTTGATTAATGCGCACGTTATGGGATTTTTGTACCAGGAGGAATTCAAGCATGCCATGTGCTCGGGAGGGGACGCGCAGGGGCAGGATTATTTCTTCTCAACAAAGGATTTCTATTCAAGCTTGGGGGTGCAGATGCTGCCTGACGTTTCGGAGGATATCATACGCGCGTCAACGAGCTTGTCGTATGTTGCGGTGCAGGCGGTTTTCCTGCCGGCGCTTAACATGATTATGGCAGTTACATTCATTACTGCGGGAGCCAAATTCTTCTCGCAGAAGCTGGAGTGAGCGGATGGGTTTGAGGATGAGGGCTTTGGGAATTTTTGCCTTTGCGGCTCTTGCCTTATTTTTGTCCGGGTGCCTCTCAAGCGGCGCGCAGGGCTCTGCCGGGATACAGGAGAAGTTTAGCCTGTGGTGGGGGGCGTGGTCAATGCCCATTTATGCGGCCTTTGGGCTGGGGATTGCGATATGCACTTTCACCTGGTTTTATTCAAGCTTCATGCAGGATGAGAAGCTGAAAGCATGGGCTAAATCGGAGCTTGTGCAGCTTGGGTATTCGGCGGTGATACTGCTGGCTATTGCTGCGGTTATCGGCTCGGTTGCTTTTGTTTCTGCGGAGATTCCAAAGATTGGGGGAATTGGCGGCGGGCAGATTGGAGCCGCGTGGGGCGACTATGTGTGGGCGCGCTGCGTTGTAAACCCGGTTCTGCCGGAGCGGCCTTGCCATATAAGGCTTGCGGAGGATTATCTTGAGATTCTTTCCAAATCAACGCAGGCGCAGGCTGCGGCTATTTTGAGGTACCTTGCGTTCTTGTACCCTTTGAGCAGCGTGGGGATTTCGTTTAAGGGAATACCCGCGCCAGGGGGGGCTTTGTCTATTTCTCCGCTCGGTGGAATTACGCCGCCGATTGAGACCATGAATTTTGTCTTTCAGATGCTTATGAAAAACCTGCTTGCTGTGCGCGCGCAGCAGTTTGCGGTGGATTTCATGCACGTTGCATTTTTCCCATATATGGTTGCCGCCGGCATATTCCTTCGCACCATGCATTTTACAAGAAAGCTTGGCGGGCTTCTCATCGCCTTGGGATTTGCATTTTATATCGTGCTGCCGCTTATGTACGTCTTTTGGATGTCCATATTGTTTTCATTTACCGGGCCGTGGGTGGCATCCCCTTCTGGGGCTTATGACCCGGCGTATGTGGGATCGTCCATGATGGTGGATACGTATTCGTTCGGGAGCATAAATACCGGGAAGGCTGCGCCTATTGCGGCCGCCAAGTCTTATGATGAACAGATTCCCCAGGATTATGATATTGCCGGCTCAAGGGGGGACTATTGCGGCAACGGGGTGGTGGAGCCTTGGGAGGAGTGCGGGGAGGAGAATGGCGCGCTGGTTGCGGGCACTACAAAGACTTATGAGGAGATTTATGGCAAGCAGTTTGCATGCAGCGGGGGCGGGGAAGTTTGCGACACTAACTCGTGCACTTGCACGAGCGGAGTTTATGCCGGCGGGACGGGGGATTTCTCGCAGGATTATAGCACGGTGCAGGAGCAGACGGATGAATTTTATTACATAAATAATTTGGCTCCGGGGGAGATGCTTGATGAGAGGGCGCGCGTGCTTGCAAACATGTGCTTTGAGGCCCCGGCGGACCAGAATCAGGCGGCGCAATTTCTTGATGTTGCAAGAAAGGCATGGTACGAGAGGCTTCTGGAAGGGTTTGGAGGCGGGTTTGCAAGGGCAATACCAAGCGACTTTTTGCTTGGGGCAAATGGTACTATAGACAATGCGGCAAAGCTGCTTGTGTTCTCGCTTGTGGCGCCGTTCATTTCGCTCATGGTCGCGCTTGCGACGGTGAAGGTGCTCTCCCCGGCATTTGGAGGGGACGTTGAGATAGCAGGATTGTCAAGGCTGGTGTGATATGGATATCTCTGGATGGGATGCAAAGGTAAGGGCAAGGGCGCCTTATGCCGGGCTAGCCGTGCTTGTGGTGCTGGTTCTTGCGGGGGCTCTTGGAGCAAATCTTCTTGGCTGGGTTGTACCGGACATGTTTAACATTCAGGATTTCTGGACGCCTGTTAACAATTTGAGTTCGGTGGCTACTGCGGACTATAGCTGGATTGGCATGTCTTATCTTGCCCTGCTTGTTATTTCGCTTGCCGGGGCTATCGGATACATGATGGCAGGGGTTCTTGGGCCGAAAGTTGCGGCGTGGTGCAAGAGCCTGATGGTAAATGCGGTGAAGTCCCTGATACTGCTTACTCTTGCCTCGGCTCTTTTTGTGGGGGTTGAAAACCTGCCGCAGAACTCGCTTCCGGTTGTAGGGTTTTTCCAGATAAACAATGCGATTAATTTTGCGCAGACTGTGAGAAATACGCTTATTTTTGAGTTTGGCACGCTTACAGGCATAACCGCTGTGCTCTCAATGCTTGGAAATATTACACCCTATCTTCGCCCTGCGGGAGTCATAGGAATTTCATTTTCTCTTGCGCCCGCGTTTAGGCCCATATTTGACACGCTTGGAATTATGCTCTCGTCCTTGGCAGTTGCAATAGGGGCGTGGTTTGTGCAGCTTTGGCTGCTTGTGTTTTTCAAGACGAGGCTTTTGGCGATTTTCATGCCTGCGGGGCTATTTTTGAGAAGCTTTAGCATGCACAGGGCGGGAAATGTGCTTATTGCGATTGCGATAGGGTTCTATTTCGTCTTCCCGTTTGTGCTTAACATAAACGCGCTCGCGCTTGAGAATTACCTTTCTGCAAATCTCGGGGGCACAAGCTCGCTTTATGAGGCATCGGACGGGACATACTTTAGCAGCTACCAGGCATGCGTTGACCATACAAATCCCGGCTTTGGCTCTGCAAGCTGCTTCTACCACCTTTCATTTGAGGGGGCGTGGAAATATCTTACGAATGCAGTAACAGGATTTGGGGCAGGGGGGCTTGTGATATTTGCATTGATGACCCTGCTGACCGGCTCTTTTGTGTCGTCTTTCATATTTGGCTTCCTTGTGATGTTTGTGCTCTCCATACTCTCAACCAGCCTCTTTTATGTCATTGTGGTTTCCATACTTATGCCGCTGTTTAATATTTTCATAACCCTGGCCGTGATTAAGGAGATTACAAAGTACCTCGGGACGGAGATTGACCTGAGCGCGTTTGAAAAAATATTCTAGGTAAGAACATGGTGGACATCCCTACGTATTGCAGGTCGCTTGATTCGGCGTTTACCCAGACTTCGTTTGAGAACGCGCTTGGGGGAGACTGGCTTGCGCTTGTATTCTTGGGCCTTTTGGGAATGGTATTTTTGCTCTCTCTTATTTACATGGCGGCGCAAATATTTCGGTTCCCGAAGATGGAGGCGTGGGCGAGATTTGAGCTCTTTCAGGTCCTTGCGACTGCGGTTATTGCCATCATGGTTGCAGGCTCCCTTTATTGGATGTGCCATTTTGACGTAACTTTCATGTACGGCCCGAACGGGGGCGCATCGCAGAAGCTCATTGAGGAATCCAAGGCGGATTGCGGGATGGCGGGGGCTGATGAATTTACCCCGTATTGCGCGGCGCAGGGATTTTTGGGCAAGCTTGAAACACGAGGGCGGGATATGGCGCAAATTCTTATCGCCATAAATTACGTGCTCTCATACATGTTCAGCGTTATCTGGAATTCAAGCCCTATGGGGATAGGGTTTGCGGTGGAGCCGCTGGCAGGGTTCAACCAGATTATGAATGTGTTTTTGGTTGCGGTAAGCGGGTTTGTGCTCTCATACCTTACGGTTTTGGTGCAGATGAGGGTGCTTGATTACTTTTTGATTGCAATTCCGTTTTATTTCCTGCCGCTTGGGCTGTTGCTGCGCACTTTTGCGCCTACGAGGGAGTTTGGAGGGGCAGTAGTAGGCTTTAGCGTAGCTTCCCTTTTCTTCTACCCGATGCTTCTTGTGCTAAATGATGCGGCGATTTTCGCGCCCTTTGATGCGTTTGTAAATAATTCGGGCGTGCTTGCAAATTCGTTTTACTCTGGGGACGAGTCGGCTTATGCAAAATATACGGGCAGCATGGCGGACGTTTCGCAGAGCATAATGGGCAACGGGATACAGCCGCTTGAGGGCGGGCAGCAGATGGACGAGAATTTCGGCATTTACGACGGAGTTGATAGGAGCGGCTTGCCGGTGGAAGATGGGGGGGGCAGGGACATTTCACAGGTGAGCAAATTTTTCACCGAACCCGATCCGGATACGCAAAATTCAATTATAGGGGGCAGGACTTGGGAGCTTAGCGAAACTATTTTCTGGCCTTACCAGCTGATATTTGTTTATTCTATAGCCGCGGTTGTCCTCCCCATTATCAATTTTGTGGTGTATATAGAGATCGCACGAGAATTGACGCACCTCTTTGGAGTGCAGATGGATTTGACCAATTTGACGAGGCTGATATGAGATGGAAAAAACCTGGTTTGGTTTCAGCCTGGGATTTTCTTTGCGAGGATGATATGAGATGGCAAGTGTTGGGGACGTAATTGCAAATTCCGGCTTTTTGTACAACGCCTTTGGCTCGGCGTGGACCAGCTGGAGCTATATGATACCCATTCTTGGCCTTATTTCCCTGCTTATCGTGGTTCTATTGCACATGATTGCCATTGCGTTCAACATACCCTCGCTGCGCGTGTGGGTGAAGGGGGAATACATGCAGGTCATTGCGACTTACGTGCTTTTCGGGGCTATATTTGCGCTCATTATGCTCACTTGGGGAATTATGGGCAATTTTGTGACGCAGGCATATTATGGCAGCCCGGAGCTCTCCGCCCAGTACGGGCAGGGGGTTGTTTTTGACCCGTATGCGTTTGTGCAGGCCTTTTTGAAGCAGACTATGATTGACTGCGAGACTAATATTTACAGGGGGCTTTATGCGATAAACTTCTTCTATAAGATTGTTGGAAGCACTAAGACAGAGACTATGGGGATTGAGCCGGTGGGGGGATGGTATACTACGGTGTATACGAGCTTCTTTGAGTACATTATGGAGAATTTGAATTTCCTCCTGCTTATGCACTGGCTGCAGATAAGGCTTTTGTCCGTGATGAAATATACTGCGCCCCTTCTCATACAGCTTGGGCTTTTGTTGAGGGTTTTCCCGATGAGCAGGGGGACGGGAGGGCTTTTGCTTGCCGCAGGGTTGGGCTTTTTTGCAGTGTACCCCATAAGCCTTGCCATGCTTGTGACTTTGCAGTCTCCGGGAGTGAGCTTTTGCACGCAATTTACCCCACCGGCAATGCTTGACGTGGCGCAGGTTGGGGAGGGAGTGGACGCCGGGACTGTCGCAACTGCGTATTATTCAATTGTTTCAAATGAGAATGAGGTCACAAGTTTTGTTGAGAAAGCCAAAAATTTCATACCTCTATTTTATATGCAGGCGATGTTTTATCCGCTGGTTGCGCTCATAATCACTTTTACTTTCATTAGGCAGACAGGGGCTATTTTTGGCTCTGATTTGAATGAGATTGGAAGGGGGCTTGTAAAGCTTGTGTAGGGGTTGGTTTGCATGAATTTTTTGTCGGTTCTTGAAACTACGGAGGCCGGGATAAACGGCTTTTTGCAGCTTGCGCAAAAGGTGAAGGCTGGAGGCCAGGAATATTCGCGGGCGTTAGCGTCAAAGGCGCTTGTCATGCTTTTTGAGAAATCCTCAACTCGCACGCGCATAAGCTTTGACGTTGCGGCAAGCCAGCTTGGGGGGCATGCCATAAGCCTTGATTTTTCGCAGATTCAGGCATCTAGAGGGGAGAGCATAGCGGACACCGCAAGGGCCCTCTCGGTTTATGCGGACTGCATAATTGCAAGGCTTTACAAGCAGGAAGACATGGTGGAGCTTGAGAAATATTCGGGCGTTCCGGTAATTAACGGGCAGACGGACGAGGAACACCCCTGCCAGGCTCTCTCGGATTTGCTTACCATGAAGGAGCATGGGAAATTGGGCAGGGGAAAAGTTTTGTGCTATATCGGGGATGCTAATAGAAATGTTGCAAATTCGCTAATTGTTGCGTGCGCAAAATCAGGGATGGAAGTGCGCATTGCATGCCCTCCGGGCTATGAGCCGAGGGCGAAATTTTTGGGCGAGGCGAAGAAATTCTCAACTGCGCTTGTTTTTGAGGATGCTTTTGAGGCGGTGAAGGGCGCGGATGTGGTTTATACGGACAGATGGTCGGACAAGATTGGGGAGGAGGATTCTTCAAAGAGGGCAACGCTTCTTGCAAAATACAGGGTGGATTCTGCAATTTTAGAGAAGGCTGCGGGCGATTGCATCCTGATGCACCCGCTTCCGGCAAACCGCGGAATGGAGATTGCCTCGGAGTGCCTTGACGGGGAGAAATCGGTTGTTTGGGAGCAGGCTAAAAATCGGCTGCACATGCAAAAGGCGATTTTGCTAAAGGTGCTTGGGAAAGCGTAGGGAGAATATTCTTTGAAAAGCATGGGGAGAATATTTTTTGAAATAGGAGGATGGGTAAATTGGGGCTGCACGTTGAGAGAAGAAGCTTTGTTTTGGGCGGGGCTTTTGCGGCTATTTTATTGATTGTTTTTTATTTTGCATTTTTTTCCGGGCGCGGGGCTGGCACGCATGCTTATTCTGTTTTTTCGCCAAATTCGGAAGAAGACGTGGCCGGGCTCATACGCTCGGCGCACAAGACTATTGATTTGGAGATGTACGTTTTTACGGATGAGAGGATTGCGCGCGAGCTTGCGGACGCTTCTGCGCGCGGGGTTTTGGTGAGGGTTATTCTGGAGAAGAGGGCGGAGAGCTATAATTTGGATGAGATAAGCTCGGCTCTACTGGACGCCGGGGTGCAGGTGCGTTGGGCGTCGCTTAATTACAAGCTGACGCACTCAAAAATGATGGTTATAGATGGGGAGAGGGTTTTTGTCGGCTCTACAAATTTTTCAAATTCCGCGCTTAATGAGAATAGGGAGATGGCAGTTGTGCTTGATGGGGGAATTGTTTCGGATTTTATTTTGGGGTTTGAGAAGGACTGGGGAATGGCTGCGCGGATAAAATGAAATGGAAAAGTTGTTTAATGGAAAAGTTATTTGTGTGCCGGGAAAATTTGCACTTATCTCTTTTTTGCCCCGTGCTTTAGCGTTTTTTTCGCTTCACGGATTTTGGCTTGTGCGCCTTTTTAACAGGGGATTTTTTTTAGCGTTTTTTTCGCTTCACGGATTTTGGCTTGTGCGCCTTTTTAACA
>JAZDKV010000071.1:0-5474 GCA_043802645.1 Microcaldota archaeon
CAGCGAATAAAGTGATTTTCAAACCAATACAAGGTGAATTTGCATGAACATAACCATAGAGAAGAGAGCGGAGAACGCAGAGCTTGCGCGCGAGGAAATAAACTTTCGCATGGACTTTGATTCCGCAGTGCCATCGCGCGAGCAGGCAAAATCCGCGCTCTCAACCGCCATCTCAATTCCAAAAGAGAGAATCATATTAGTGTCAATTCGCACCAAATACGGGCTGAAATCCGCATGGGCGCAGGCGCGCGTTTACAAAACGGCAGAACTGGCGGCAAAGGGCAAAAACTATTTGCTTGTGCGCGACAAGATGGTCGAGAAAAAGGCGAAGGCCGAGAAGAAAAAGGCCGCCCCCGCGCCTAAAAAAGAGTGATTTTAATGGCTGACGAGAAGAAAAAAGCGCCGAAGAAAATAAGGGCTTATGAGAAAAGAAAATTCTGCCCCAAGTGCGGGCCGGGCGTAAAGCTTGCAAAGCACAAGGGAAGGCAGGCCTGCGGAAAATGCGGCTACTTTGAGAAGGTTTAGATTTTTCTTTTTTAGGCTCTCTCATCAAGCCTTTTTTCTTTTTCAAACTTTCTTATCCAATCTCTGCCTTGTTGCCTAACTCGTGGATCTCATCGGCGTAAGTATTACCCGTAATCTTCCTATTTGTAGCGCAAGCCGGGGTTTGGCGGACAGCTGCGGGCAGGGGCGCTGTTTGAAGCCGCCAAGTAATATTATAAATATATACATCGCTATATACACTATGAGCCAGCCAGTAAACCTAGCCGACGACGTGTACGAAAGCCTGACCCGCCTCAAGCGCAAGAAGAAAGCCAGCTACAGCGAAGTCATCCGCGAGCTTCTGCCTAAATGGCATGCTCAGGGAGACATGAGCCTCAAAGAGCTGGCCGAGCGCATCCGCTCCCGCCATAAAGGGCTCAAGGCCCGCGCCAAGCCGCTTGACCACGATTTGATAGCTTACGGGGTGTCGCGTGCGCATTCTCGATAGCTCCTTTCTGGTCTCCATGTTCGTGGAGGACGATGCCCACCACTCCAAAGCACTGGCCATTCTGGACACCGACCCAGACGAGACTTGGATTCTGCCCGACCTGATCCTTTTTGAGTTCCTGACCGTGATTCGCTACAACAAAGGGGTGCAGGCGGCCCGCGCGGCTTATGGCGACCTCATGGCCAACAAGCATGTCCAGCTGCGCCATTTCGAGCCGGGCGAGCAAACAGCCATCCTAGACCTCTTCTTCTCAAGCCCGCTTTCCATCAGCACGGCGGACGCGGCGGTAGCCTATCTATGCAAAACATTGGGCAGCCCCGCCCTGTCGTTTGATGACAACCTGCTCAAAGTGATTGCCCGGCAAAGTATTCGAGCTTGATTTTATGCGCTATCCCGCCGTGTTCGGTTCTTTTTCAAACTTTCTTTATCCAATTCTGGTTTTTCCCCATCAAACTTTTACTCAACCATATCCACGCGCCATTTCTGGTCCGCCCAGAAATCGCGTGCGCTTATTTTTTTGCCCCTCTCAAATTCCAAAAAGCCCGCGTAAGCAATCATCGCCCCATTGTCGGCGTTGTAGATGTTCTCGCATGTGCCGGCTTTTGCCTTGTGGGCTTTTGCCATAATTTTTACTTTTTTCATAAGCTGCGAATTTTGCGCAACACCCCCGCAAACAACAACCTCTTTCTTGCCAGTAAGCATAAGGGCGCGCTCTGCCGCCTCGCACAATTCGCAGAAGGCGGTCTCCATAAGCGAGTAGCACAAATCGTTCTCATCCATTTTTCCAATAAGCTTTTTTGCATAAGTGAAAAGGCCGGAAAATGCAAAGTTCATACCCTTTACCGTGTATGGCATAAGCGCGTAATTTTTCCCTTTCATGGCTTTTGCAGCCACCACCGAGCCGTGAGAGAACTCGTCCCCCATCTCGCGCGAGAGCATGTCAAACAAATTCCCAAGCCCTATGTCCAAAGTCTCGCCCATAACCGAGAATGGAGGGCCGAAAAATTTGCCTTTTTTAGTTCCGCAAATTATCTGCGTATTCCCCCCGCTCACGTACAAAACCAGCGGGTCTGAAAATCCGGTTTGCCACCTCGCAATCGCAATGTGGGCATGGGGGTGGTTTACGGGCACGAGGGGCAAATCAAATTTTTGGGCCAAAAATGCAGCCGCGCTTGCCCCAACTTGCAGGCAGGGGCCCAAGCCGGGCCCGGCGGAGTAGGCAGCAGCATCCAAATCCCCCATCTTCACGTGCGCACTTTTTAGTGCCGCCTCAATAGTATGCGCAGCATTTTCACAGTGGTGCTCTGCCGCCTTTCTTGGCACTATGCCCTCGTTAATTGGCTTGTAGTAGGCCTTCTCATTTGAGAGCAATCTATCTTTTTTAGAATCGTAAATCCCAACACCGAAGGTGTGGGCGGTGGATTCAATCCCTAAAATCATGCTCATAGAAGGCTCAACTTTTTTCCGTCCTTTTGCAGCACAACATCGTTGCCTTTTACTATTTTTCCTATTCTCCCGGCCTCAATCTTGTGCATTTTGGAAATAGAAATTATTTTATGCACTTCCTCCTGCGGGCATGCGACTGCCATTCCCACTCCCATGTTAAACGTGCGGTAGCACTCGCGCAAATCCCCCACTTTTTTCTCAACCTCTGCAAAAATCCCATCTGATTTTGGCATCTCATCTAGAACAAAGCCGACTTTTGCATGCTCCCCTATGCGCGACAATTTTGAAAATGCGCCTCCGGTTATGTGGGCAATTCCCCCGACTTTTGCCTTTTCTATAATCTCCATTATTGCATCCACGTAAATTCTTGTGGGCGTGAGCATCTGCTCCCCCCAGTCTTTTGCGGGGAGCAATTTTCTTGCCAGGCTAAATCCGTTTGAGTGCAGGCCGGAGGATGCAAGCCCCACAAGGGCGTCCCCCTCCTCCATCTTTGCGCCCGTAATTATTTCGCCCTCATTTATTCCAATGGCAGTAAATGCCAAATCGTAATCCGCGTTTTTTCTTTTTTTATCAGACTTAATCATATCTGGCAGAATCGCGGTTTCCCCTCCCACAAGGGCCACATGCGCCTCTTTGCACCCGGACACAAGCCCCTTCATTATTTCATTTACCAGCTGCTCGTCAGTGCGCGAGAGGGCCAGATAATCCACGCCCACAATAGGGCGAGAGCCTACGCAGATGATGTCATTTACATTCATTGCAACGGCGTCAATTCCCACCGTATCATGAATTCCAAGCTCCTGCGCCACCAAAATTTTTGAGCCAACCCCGTCGGTGTGGACAGACAGCTTATTTCCCCCGACTTCAAAAAATCCGGCATAATGCCCGGCAATAAAATCCGGAGTGTATTCATTTTTTGTCATGCTCAGAGCCGAGTTTATGCCCGCCTGCATCTTGCGTATTTTATTTATGTCCACTCCCGCCTGCGCGTAAGTCTTTGCCATATTTTTATCTCGCCCATGAAAGCTTATAAATATGGAATCGGTGCCTCATACAATGGAAAGCAATCGCGGCGGTGGTTTTGGTGTTTGATGCAAGTGCAGCCCTCTCAATGGCATGGGGAGTAATCCTCGCCATCCTCCAGCTTCTCATTTCCCTCTCCCTTGCAACTGCTACCGTGTATCTTGGAATACGCCTCTTTGGCAAATCCACCAAAAAAATAGACGAAATCTCCGAGATAAAAAAGGGAAACGTGGCAGTAGCCATACTCATGGCAACCGTGGTAATCTCAATAGCCTTTGTAGTGCAGGTTGGAGTTGAAAACCTCACCGCCCTCATATCCCCGCAGCAGAGCGTGGACGTGATGATGGTCGGCCTTCTCATCGGGGTCGTGCAGCTTCTAATCGGGCTTGCCGCTGCCGTGGTGGCAATCAACTTGGCGCTCAAAGTCTTTGACACGATTAGCTCCGAGATAGACCTAACACGGGAGCTAAAGAAAAGAAATGTTGCCGTGGCAATACTTGTATCCGGGATTTTGCTTGCCATCTCATTTGTAATCCGCGCGGGAGTTGCGGGGCTTGCAAATGCCGCAGACCCGGTGCAGATTGCCTCCCTATTTTATTGATTTTCATTTTTTCCCAATTTTTTCACCTGCACACTATAGTATTATATAGGTTGAGTCTGCAATTTCTTTGCATTGTGTTTTTTGAGGTGCAATTTATATGGCAGAAGTAAAAATCTCGGAATTACGCCCCGGTATCGGCAACGTTACAATCTCGGGCGAAGTAACGGCAAAAGAGGAGCCGCGCGAAGTGGTTACCAAATACGGCAAGAAAGTGCGCGTTGCAAACGCCGTCCTAAAGGATGACTCCGGCGAAATCACGCTCTCCCTCTGGGAGGACGACGTGGACAAGCTCAACGTGGGGGACAAAATCTCCATTGAGAACGGCTGGGTATCCGACTTCAAGGGCAATTTGCAGGTTTCCATAGGCAAGTACGGAAAGCTGACAATGCTCTAAATTTTTATTTTTTTCCAACCATCTATTATTAATACAAGATCTAATCATAGTATTGCAGAACAATTGCAGGACAATTTGTGCAAAGACGATTTTTATCGCATATTTATATTTGAGGTGAATTACTATGGCAAGGCTTGAAGGCCAACAAAGTGGCGCGCTGCCTGAGGGCACGCAGAGAATTCTTGGGCGGGATGCCCAGAGGACGAACATAGCCATAGGCTATGCAGTCGCATCAATAGTGAGGACCACCCTCGGCCCCAAAGGAATGGACAAAATGCTTGTTTCCGATTTGGGGGACATCGTAATCACAAACGACGGGGCAACTATCCTTGAGGAGATGAACGTAGAGCACCCGGTAGCAAAAATCATGGTTGAAATCGCAAAGACCCAAGACAAAGAGGTCGGCGACGGAACCACATCCGCGGTAATATTCATGGGGGATTTGTGCAAAGAGGCCTCGCGCCTTCTTGACCAGAACCTGCACGCCTCCACCATCGTGCGCGGCTATATGCAGGCAGCGGACAAATGCACAAAATACCTCGACGAAGTCTCAATGAAGATTTCAATAAACGACACCCAAAACCTTGAGAAGATAGCCCAGATTTCAATGGGCTCAAAGTCTGTGGGGGCAGGAAATTCCAAAGACGCCCTTGCAAAGCTTGTAGTTCAGGCAGTCACGCAGGTCGCCGAGAAAAAAGGCGAGAAATACGTAATTGACGAGGAGCTAATCAAGATTGAGAAGAAGGCAGGCGGAGAAGTCTCCGACACCAGCCTCATTCAGGGAGTGCTTGTGGACAAGGAAATAGTCCACTCCGGAATGCCCAAATCGGCAAAGAACGCCAAAATCGCCCTCGTGGATTCGGCTCTTGAGATTGAAAAGACCGAAGTAGATGCAAAAATTGAGATTACCTCCCCCGACCAGATGTCCGCATTTTTGGAGCAGGAGGAGAAAATGCTCAAGGGCATGGTTGAGAAAATTGAGAGAACAGGCGCCAAAGTCCTCTTCTGCCAAAAAGGCA
>JAZDKV010000072.1:0-2421 GCA_043802645.1 Microcaldota archaeon
CCTCTTCTCCATTTTCGTAATTCTTGCAATAGTTTCCGCAATCTTCGGCCCTCTCCTTAGCATCTTCTGCCTGCCAAAAAACGCAATTTCCTCAGAGCCTCTCTCAAACGCCTTCTCGGTTGAAAAAGAATTCATATCCGCGCAAGAAGAGGAGGAAAAAGAGAATTAAGCGCACCTTAATCTGAATAAATTATTTTTTTCCCCTCCACGCCACCGACATCAGGCCGCAATTCGGCACGCCCAAAAATATTCCAAAGTATTCTCTCAGCCCAAAAATCCTCTTATCCTTGCAGCCTCAAGTATGCCCTCTCCTAAAACCTGGGTCTTCCCGGAAACAAGGTCCTCCTTTATCTGCGAGCTTATTTTCGCGTGCGCCTCATTCACTTCAATTCCCGTGCACTCAAATGCGCTCTTAAGCCTTGACTCAAGGTAAGGCCCGGCAATTGAGAAATTGGCAGGGTTGGCATACTTTAGCGCATCAGCCAAATCCTCGTCAATTTTCACATAAAGCGAGCGCAAATCATCCCAGTCCTTCTCTGAGAGGGCCGAGATCCCTAAAAGCTCCGGAGGTATGCCCAAAGAATACAAAGTGCAGCAGAAGTGAATGGCCCGCGGCATTTTAAGCCCCTCAACCGAGCGCGAATATCCAAACAGCCCGATGTGAAGCCGCCTCTTGCGCCGCGAGGGAACGTGCTTTGAGAGCGCGCTGATAAACGGCTGCAATTGCACAAGCTGCGCCCTATACTCCTTCTCAATAATGGCGGCAAGCGAAATCGCTTTCTTCTCGTCCACTGCCAAAGGCGCGCCAAGATTATGTGCGTTTATCTGCGCAACTGCCTCGCGCACTTTCTCCTGTGCATAATCGTATTTGAAGGAGGACTGTATGCTAAAAGTCTGCACCGAAGGGTATTCGTGCAGGCAGTTTGAAGTGTTTAGCGGGCGCAAATTCCCCCTGAAAGGCGCGGAGCCAACCCCTATAATAGGGAAAATCGGCACGGATTCCTTCTGCGAAACTTCATGCAGCCTCTGCAGCGAAATCTTGTTGTAAAGAACCGCGGCCGCCGCCCCGTAGTTTAGCGCCGGGTCAGAGCGCGCAAGAAATACCCTCAAGGACGAAGGCTTTTGTGCCGCGATTATTTCCTGCGAAATTTTCCCGGCGTTTAGCAGGCTATCTTTGTCCTCAACAAGAGGTATTACGTTTATGGATGATGGCGAGAAGTCCCCAAGCCAGTCGGCAATTGTAGTGCTCTCGCCATCAAGAACAGTCTGCTTTGCCTTTCCCGCAACAAATTTTCTATAATACGCCCAAATGCGCAAAATCTCGCGCGAATTTGTAGTCATTGGCAAAATAATCTCAAATACGGGGGGCACTTCAATTCCCATGGATTTAGCAACGTCATAATGGCGCGGTATTCCCTCAAGGGCCTCAAGAAGGACTTTTCCCTGCGAGGCCTCAACCGCCGGGTTCGGAAGGCGAAAAGTAAGGCGCAAATCCCGCCCCAGAGGCAAAGTCTTGAAATAGTCTCCATAGCGGTTTAGAAGCTTCTCAACCACGTGGCTGTCCGTCTCCTTTCCTTCAAAATCCCACATCTGCTCCTTGCATCCCAAATGCGAGTAGGCATAAAATGCCTCCTTAATCTCGCTCTCCGCTCCAAGCACTGTTTCTTCGGAGAAGAAAGGTATTTGCACGTTGTCCGGGTGCTGGGTGGACATTGTAGCCGGTGCGCTAAGCGAAGAAGGCATGAAAACATATGGATAATAAAATTTATATCATGTTTTAACAGGCAAACTAATTTTGGCAAATCCAAATAAACCTCCCGCGCCTCTTTTTTTCATGGAAAAAGCCCAAAAGAGCGAAAAAGAGTGGAAAAAAATACTCACTCCCGCCCAGTACCATGTCCTGCGCGAGAAAGGCACCGAGCTTCCCTTTAGCGGAAAATATGAAAGCCATTTTGAAAAAGGCATTTACAAATGCGCAGCCTGCGGCAACGAACTGTTCTCATCCCAAACAAAATTCGCCTCCCACTGCGGTTGGCCCTCATTCAATTCCGCACTTTCGCAAAACAAGGTAAAATTGCAGCAGGGCAGCTCTCATGGCATGGCGCGCACCGAAGTTTTGTGCGCAAAATGCGGCGGCCATCTGGGGCACGTATTTGACGACGGCCCGGCCCCTACCGGAAAAAGATTTTGCATAGACTCAGAAAGCCTAAAATTTGAGAAAGGCTCAGAAGAACATGCGCACAAAAGCGAACAGCTTGAACTCCTTAACAAGCTTACTGCAAGTAGCAAAGCAAGCGATAAAGACATCGTTGAACTATCAAAACTTCTGAAAAAAAGCATAGCAAAAAAACACAGGGGATAATTGAATGCCTTCAGGCAGTGATTCACTTTGAAACCATCCCTATAATTTCAGCTTTTGCA
>JAZDKV010000073.1:0-2004 GCA_043802645.1 Microcaldota archaeon
CGCCATGCAGGGGGCGGCCATGCTCTCAAAAAAAATTACCGAACAAAACGTATTCAAATATGCCTCGCGGGCAAGGCCGAAGGAAATTCTTGAGATGATGCAGTTTGCAATTGATGGCAAATTCAAGGAGGCAAGAAAAAAATTGCATGAGCTCATGGTGGATTACGGCCTCTCCGGCGAGGACGTGCTTATTCAGATGTTTCGCGAAATAGACAACGTAAAAATTGATGATAGGGCAAAGGCGCACCTAATAGACAAAATCGGGGAATCCAATTTCAGGGTGGTTGAGGGGGCAAACGAGGTCATCCAGCTTGAGGCATGCCTCGCCCAGCTTGTTGTTGTAGGGATAGACAGTAATAAAAAGGATGGCAAACAGGCTAAACTGTAGGTGGAATAAATGGCGCGCGATGATGAACATTCAAAGCTTCTTGCGGGTTTGTGCTACTTCTCGTTTGTTATGGTAAACCTTATTTTCAGCATATATGTGCTGATTACAAAAAAGGGGGGAAGGTATGCGCGCTTTCATGCGGTGCAGGCTTTGTGCATATTTGGGCTTAAGATGGTTCTAGGCATGTTGTTTGGATTTGTGTTTGGAATAGTTATTGCTGGAGTCATGCAGATGCCTCCGGGATCAACAGCTCCTTCCGGCCTTTTTGCAGGCTTTGGGATTTTATCTATATTCATTCTGGCTTATGTTGCCTTCTTCGTTGTAGTGTTTCTGCTTGAGATTTTGCTCACAATTCTTGTTGCTACTGGCAGGGACATACGCCTGCCGCTCATCTCAAAAATTGCGGACAAATATGCGGGGAAATAAAATCAGAGTTTTCCGGTTGCTTCTAAAAGTTTCTCATGGCCCTTAACCAGTTTCTTGAATCTCGCAATCTCCGATTTGAGAATTTCGGGGCGCTTAGTGCCTTCTGAATTCGCGTATTTTGCCATGCTTTCAGATGTAGAAAGAACATATTTAAGCCTGTTCAGAACTTTTCGAGGCAGTTATGGAGCGGTTAAATTACAAGATTAGTTTTCCGGCAGCGCGTATCTCAAAAATGCGGCCAGCCCGCCAAAGCCCGCCAGTTCCTGCCCGCCGTCCGACTCGTGCGAGAAAATCATTATCTGGATTTTGCTTTTTTCCGCCTGCTCAATTATCTGCTCAACTTCTTTTTTGTTTCTCAGGACCTCATCCAGAACAAGGATTTTGGAGGCGGCGGCAATTTCAACCGCCGTTTTGACGTTTTTTATCCCGTAAGTAATTTTGTTTGAACCTTTTGCCAAAGCCACTTTGAACTCGTCCATCAGCTGCATTTCAACTGCCACTCTCTCCTCCGCGGCTACTTTTGAGACTACCCCGTTTTTCATGAGCTCATTTACCCCGGAGCGCTCGGCGTATGAGCAGTGCTCCATTGCAAACTGCTTTGCAATTTTTGGGTTTTTCTCCTTTGCAAAAGAGGCGAAATTTTCCGCCGCAAAGCCGGGGCCTGCGATTATTATTTTGTTTGCAGAGAGGTGCTCAAGGCGCGAGAGAATTTCGCCAAAATACTGCCTCTGCCCCTCAAGCTGCTTTTTTGAGTCTTCGCGCTTTGAGGAGTTGTTCTCAATTTCCCAATTGTAATTTACCCCGAAGCCCATTACTGTTGCAAGGAGGGCTTTTTTCTCATCCAACACCAATATGTAGAGGCGCGGGCGCTTGGTCTCCTCCACTGCCTTTTTGAGCCTTGAGAGGTGGTGGGATTTCCAGTCCTTGAAAATGGAAACACTTGTGCCCGGCTCTATGTCCAAGGTGTGGTATGAGCCAACTTGCACATATTCTTCCGGTGTCCCGGATTCTATTGGGCCTGTTATGCGAAGCCGGTTGGAAGTTTTTGCAAACTCTATTTTTTCTGCAATTAATTTGACGGTTATTTTTTTCTTCTCTGCTGCGGTTTTCTCGTTTGCCTTAAAGGAGCGGTATGAGGTGCCCTGGACCTTGTCTCCGTTGCCAAGCACGCGCTCTAAATGCCATAGGTC
>JAZDKV010000074.1:0-5603 GCA_043802645.1 Microcaldota archaeon
CGAGCTTGTGGTGAATTTTCTCTCCTCAATTTTAGCCGAGTGCGAGATACACGAGCTCCTCCCCTGCAGGGTGGAAATTGAGGGGCTAAAAAAGAATTTTATAAAAGCAAAAATCTACGGCAAAAAAGAGAGGCCCGAAGACCACATAAAGGCAGTCACTTACCATCGGTTCAAGATTGGGAAAAAAGAAGGCCTTGTTTTTATAGAGGTTATTTTTGACGTATGACTTGGGGAAATTCAATCTTCCTCTTCCGCATGCTCAAAGGGGAGGCGCACGTAATATACTCCCTCCTGGTCGCGCACAACTAAAGGCCCGTTTTTGAGGCCGAGCAAATCAACTTCAAAAACACCGCGCTTTATCTGGAGGATGTTCTCTATCTTCTGCTCTCCGGAATCGTCATCATCATTCTGCGAGCCTAATTCTTGCACCTCTAGTTTCTCAACCTGCGCCCCTTTTGAGAGCCATACTTCATTATACTCATGCCCTGGCTCCTCGTCGTGCTCCTCGTCCGGATTTTTTGCGCCGGAATTTTTGTGCGAATTTCCGTTGTGAAAATCCCCGTTGTGCGAATTTGCGCTTGGGCGCAGCGGCTCAAGCCGTTTGCACTCTGGCTCTTCATGCTTGTAAACAAAGACCTTTGAGCCGCAGGGGCAGCCGTTTTCAATCTCGTCCACCGACTTTGCGGCCCTTGCGCATTTTAGGCAGATGTGCATGGGGATACTTAGAGGGACAAAGGTATTTAAGAGAAGGAGAGAGGCGGGAAATTTTTACGCCGATTGCCTACAAAAGATGGATGGCAAGCTCGTCATAGAGGTTTTCCATGTTCTCGCCGGTTGCCGCAGACACTTCAATCACCGAGTAGTTTGGGAAAACCTCGCGTATGCGGCTTGTATTTGCGTCTGGCAGATCAATCTTGTTTGCCACGATTATGAAGGGGATGTTTCGCGCCTCAAGGTTTCCAAGAAGGGTTATGTTTATCTGGTCGTAGGGGTCCTCGGTTGAGTCAACCACTACAAGGGCGGCATCCACGTTCTCAAGCCATTTTACCGCCTCAACTATTCCGCGGGTGGCCTCTTTTGCCCTTTTCTGCGCCTCTTTTTTTCCAAGCCCGTATTCCATGAAGTCCCTATAATCCACTTTCACGGCTATGCCGGGCATGTCAAGGATGTTCATTACAAGGGAATATCCGCCGGTTTTAAGTTCTACGTGCTCCTTGCTTGCCACGCTGCGGGTCTCATGCGGCACGGGCGAGACGTTGCCCACAGGCTCTCCCAAGAGGTCAACAGCCATGCGATTTGCAAGGGTTGTTTTGCCAACGTTTGTGCTGCCATAAAAGCCGAGCTTTACGTTTTTGCGCCTAAAGAGCAGTTTTCTAAAAAAATTTATGATTGCGGAGAACATAACACCGCTAATTAAGATGGCTGCTGCATTTTATAAGTCTTTTTGGGAGGGGTGAAATGGGCAAAAGTTAAAAAGCAAAAAGCGAGCGCACTAGTTTTATGCGAAAAACCTTTGCTCTTGCAACTCTGCTCCTTCTTGCGGCCCTTGCCTTCTCGTACTGCCCCACGGCGGTGCGCCAGATAAACGTCCCTGCAGTCGTTACCGGGCAGGAAGGCGGGCTTTTGCGGGTGGTTGTAAGCGTTGCCCCCGGAAATGGGAGCATATACACTGAAATTAGCCCCATAGTGGGCGCCTCCACGCAGCAGTCGCAGGCAAAGGCAGTTGAGCAGGCTTTTGCCTCCGCCGGGATAAAACAGTCCGGGTGCGACGTGCATTTTAGTTTTGCGGACATGGGGCAAAGCCCCGCGGTGGACGGGCCTTCGGCAGGAGTTGCGATGGCGGTTGCCCTAAAAGCTGCCCTGCAAAATGCCACTATAAGGGATGACGTTGCGGTTACCGGGGCTATCTTGGACGGGGGGCAGGTGGGGCCGGTTGGAGGCATAATAGACAAGGCACAAGCGGCATCAAGGATGGGAATGCGCGTGCTTGTAACCCCGCAGCATGAGATATACGAGAACATTTTGCTCTCAAAGCTTGAGGAGCAGTACTCGTTTGTTGACGTGGATGCAAAGACTTTGGAGCAGGCATATAATATTGCAACTTCTGCCCCGAATGCAAGCTATTCGCCCAATTTTGAGCTTGGGAATATTTCTATTCCGGAAGGTTTGCAAAGCAGGCAAATGAACTGGGATGACGAGAGGTTTGCAAAAGTCGCAAGCGCGATAAATTCTGCCCTCTTGCAAAATATCGGCTTTAGCAGCCCGGCCCTTGCAAAATACAAAGACCATTTTGAGCAATTGGCAGCCCAAAATGAGAAGATTATAGGGATGGGGTATGGGTACACGGCGGCAAACAACGCGTTTTTGGCGCAGGTTGACGCCGCTTTTCTCACAACCCCTCCGCACGAGATTGACTTGCAGGCGCAGGTTGATTCGGCTAAAAAATGTGTGCAGCAGATGCCGGATGTAAGCATTACACGGGAGAATGTTGAGTGGGTTAGCGGGGCGAATGCGCGCAAAAACTGGGCGCTTGAGAAGATAGGGGATATTGAGAATAATACGCAAGAGTATGACTCGCAGGAATCGCAATATTTGGCTTTGCGCGAGATTTATTATGCCCACTCATGGTGCCTTGCGGGCACCCAGATGCTCATTCAGGCGCAGGATATCGGCGGCACGCCGATTAATGCAAGCGCGCTTGCCCCTTATGCACAGGAGGGGGTAAATGGGGCTGCCGGGCTCATTTCAAAATCTCTGGTGCAAAACCCGGATGCGCTATGGCACTTGGGCGTTGCGAATAAATCTTTGCAAAAGGGAGATTATGCGGGGGCTATTTTTGATTCCGCTTATGTTATTGGGGTGCAGAGCGCCTCAAATGTTGAGAATGAGGCGCAGGACGGGGAGGTGGAGAAAGAGGTGCAGATGCTCTCCGCGCAGAACTATTCCACTCTTTGGGCGCGCACTTACCAGTCGCAGGGAGTTTACACTTTGGCGCAGGATATGGAGGATGGGGCGCCAGTGTCCGACTCCCACAACGTTTTATCGCTTGCGCAGTCTATGGAGAATGCGTTTGGCGGGATTGGGCAGAAGCTTGCAAATCCGCCGGAGACTTATGAAGTTTCGTTGGCCAAAAAGCCTGAAAACAGCCTGCTCTCAGACCTATTCGCGGTTGTTATTTGGGGCGGGCTTGCCCTGCTTGTGGCAAAAGTGGCTTTTATGGCTGTGAAAAATAGATATAAAATTTTAGATTCATAAATAATGTGTAGAAACGCCCTCTTTGGAGCATCTTCAGGCAATTGCAAAGCAGGGCATTTGGCAGATTGTAAAAAGGCGATAAAATGGGATTTATGAACGGAGTTGAGATAGCAGAAGATATGTCGCAAAAAAAACTCCCGCGTGAGCTTGCCCCAAAAGCGGGAAATATAGTTAAGGATATTTTTGCAAAGAATTTTGCAAATGGCGCTCTTCTTGACGGAAAAGACATTCCCGCATACCACAAGCGGCTTTATGAGGCAGTTATGGAATGCGAAAGGGCAGGGATTGATGCGTCCACTGCCCATGCATGGCTTTCAGTTATTCTGGACAAATATGAGAGGGGCATGTGGCAGGACTGTTCCGGCAACCAGAAGGCGAATTTGTTCGTGGCCTCAAATTCTTCGGAGATAAACTTGAACGTTATTTTCGGAGGAGGGAGAAAAGTAGAGGCAAACGTGATGTACGGCAATTTTGGCATGAGCATAAACGCAAGAAAGCGCGAGCACGTGCTAAATTTCAACGATCTTGTCCCTTTCTCATACCTCATCAGGCACGGGGACATACCAGCAGCGATTATTTTCCTCTCGGCAGGGGGAAAAAACGAATGCGCACACGGGGCTTGCTCAAGCCTTGAAGAGGCAAAAGAACATGAGTGCAGCCCGGCAGGGCTTGCTTATTTGAGGCTTCTCAAGTATGTGGAGGACCTAAGGCGCTCACGCCATTATGCGGATTTGGAGGCTTACCATGCCCCGATGAAAGACGCCGAAACTCATAAGCATTACTTTCATAAAATTCCCCTCATTGCTGCATTTTATGACATTGGCTCAAGGGTCGTTTACAAGATAGGGAATAGTTGCAAAATTGATGGGACTCTGGAGGATTACCTCGTTAATTCCGGCCTCGTGAAGGATGGGAGGCTCTGGGAAGTTGTTGAAAATTTGCGTGCCCATGAGCAGGACGGGGCATACACGTCCCTTAGAGGCCATAGCCACGAGATAAAACAGACTGGCTGCGTTGACTTGAGAATCAGGAACATCCACCTGCTGCTTGGGCTGTTAAAGGAGATAGGGGGCATTTTTCGCAAAAGCGAGAGAAAACGCATAATGGAGTCTCAAGTTTGCGAATACATTATAGACACAAGCCACACGTACTGCGGATACTTGAATACTTTGGTTGCGGTCCATAGGGCGGGGGCAGAGATAAAGCGCATGAGCGGGGATTCAAACCCGAAGCTAAGGAAAATATTGGAGGCTTCCCTGCAAAAAATTGAGAAGGGAGAGGTTGACGTTCTCTTTGGAGAGCCGGAAGTTATGGCAGCCATACACGAGTTCGGGGAAAACAGGCTCTCGCAAAGCACTGCTAAAACCCTAATGGAACTTATCAATGGCACCCATAATGACACAAGAAAAACTGTGCGCCATGCAGCCTTCAGGGAGAGCATGGAGTTCATTGACGGCTATCCGGTTTTTCCGGGCGCCAGAGAGATTGAGGATATAATCGGGGAGCTGAATCCGGGATCTGAACTCTCAGAGACGCATTTTGACCTGCTTGTAGCCGAGGAGAGCGCTAGGAAGAATAGTGGGAGATTTGAGGAGGTTCGCAACGGCTCCAAAATTATTGTGACTGAGGCGATAGTTGACCTAAAGACCGGAGGGAAGCTCATTGTGCCGGAGAGGCCGCCTCAAAACATATACGAGCTTATGGATACGGAGAGAAGCCTTTTCTATGAGCCGGGTGCCAAAATAAACCTCGCTGATGCAACCTAGGGCGTTTTCAATATGTTTTTATTTTTGCTTATCCCAACTTTTGTTTGGAAGGATTTAGAAGATGGTTAATATGGACGCAAATGAAGCACTCAAAAAATTAAAAGAGGGAAATGAGAGGTTTGTGCAAGGCAAGCCCTCCCAAAAGGACTACGCAAAAAGGAGGGCGCAGCTCTTGTCCGGCCAGCACCCATATGCAACAGTTCTCTCATGCTCGGACTCAAGGGTAGTGCCCGAATACATATTTGATGCGGACATGGGCGAAATTTTCATTATAAGAAATGCTGGGGATTTGGCAAACGACCCGATTACTTTGGGCTCAATTGAATACGGGGTTGAGCACACGCATACCCCGCTTTTGGTGGTCATGGCGCACCAGTTTTGCGGGGCAGTGGCTGCAACGTGCGCGTGCAAGGGCATAAGCGATGAGGGGCACATAAAGGATATTGTAGAAAGTATTAACTCGGTTGCAAAAAAGCACGAATATAACCCGGAGAAATGCGTTATTGAGTGCACGAAAGAAACCGCAAAAAGCCTCCCTGAAAAAAGCGCGGTTGTAAAAAATCTCGTTGATGCGGGCAAGCT
>JAZDKV010000075.1:0-4533 GCA_043802645.1 Microcaldota archaeon
ACAAGTCCTTTGCAAGCTGCACCGTATATCTCATAATCGCATCCCGCCTTTTTGCCCTGTCCTTGTCGCGGTTTATGCCTGCCAAATGCAGCTGAAGCCTTCTTGCCGCTTCCATAACCGCATTTTTTATCTCCTGATAAACTTCCTCCTCATTTGAGACCGCCTGCTTTCCGGCAGAGGTGTATGGCACGTGCACGGATGCCAAATTCACAAAGACCGTAATTGCCTCTTCCTCAAAATTCTTGAGCTTGTAGCGCTTCCAGTCCACATCCTTTATCGCCTGAGTAATTGCGCAGCCTGAAGTGTCAAATAAAAGCGGGGCGGCATTTGCATACCGTATAATGTCGGAGGAAATCTGGTTTGTGCTATTAGTCCTTCCGGCCTCCCCTCCCCAAGCGATAGCCGCCTCAACCAAAAACGGAATTCCTCCCTTGTAAATTTTGGGCGGCCTCTCGGTCACGGCAATAAATTCCGGGCCCAATATGTGGGCAAGGGACGCCTGAATCTGCTCCGCCCCTATGGGGTGTATGCAGTCGGATGCGGGGGCAATCCATTTTACCATGGAAATCGCCCTGATAAGAGACTCCGCCTCCTCCCAAGTCAGTTCGGAGGGTTTTTTCTTAAAATCAATGGCTACAAGCCCCTCGGCAGCGCCCGAGAGCAGCCCCTCAAGCTCCCCGACCCTTGCGGCGGAAACTCTCTGGAAGCGGTTTTGCAAAAATGATGAGAGGCGTATATTGTCAACTTCCATGTGGGCCATATCTATGAGGTCCGATACTCCAACTCCGAGGGGGTGGGGGAGCACTTCCACCGGCCTTTTTGGCACAATTTCTGATGAGCGCGTGTAAGTTATGTTCTCGCCGGTGGGTTCGGTGAAGGAAATGGTTACGTGCGGGTTTGCAAGCGCGATTCTCTTTATGTACTCGTACGGGCTCTGGGCCGATTTCTCGTATTTTACTTCCCCGAATTCCCCGTCCACCAAAAGCCCGTGGCTGTCCGGATTTGGGTTTGGCTCAACCACCTCGTCAGTTATGACTGGGCTGTTTGTCTTTATGTCCACCGAAATGGTGCACTTTAGAACTTCGTTTGAAGTAGTTGAGACGACCTGCACAGGCTTTCCGGTTGTAAGCTGGGCATACATTGTGCATCCTGCAGCCCCTATTCCCTGCTGCCCCCTCTGCTGTGCATATCTGTGGAATTTGGTGCCCGCAAGCATCTGCCCCAAGGCTTTTCCGAGGTGCTTTTTTGGAATTCCAGGGCCGTTGTCCTTTACTGCAACCCTGTACCTGTCGTTTTTGGACACTTCGGTGATTGCGACCTCAATTTCAGGAAGTATTTGCGCCTCCTCGCAGGCGTCAATGGAGTTTGTAACGTACTCGTGCACAATTGTTGTGAGGGAGCGCACCTTGCCTGAAAAACCGAGCATCTGCTTGTTCTTTTTGAAGAACTCTGCTACCGAGTGCTCCTTGAAATTGGTAAATATTTTATCCGCTGAAGTTTTTGCCATCTAATCTCCCCTTGCCTACTCAATTCTGGCCGCTGGAAATGATTTTGCAAAAAAGGTTTAAGAAGGGTGCGTAGAAAAAAGCCATTTATTTCCACATATTCCCCTTATTTTTGAGCTCCTCTTCTTTTCTTCTTCTCTTGTTCTTCTCAAGGTAAAGATAAACTCCGGCGTGGGGCTGGCCCTCAAGCAATTTGAAAACGGCATTTGTGGCAATGTCCAAAACGTCCAAAGGAGCGATAATTGCCACCGTATGGCCCCAAATAGCCAGATTGCACTCGGCCTCCTGCTCAATAATTTCTTTTGCCTTGCCCTTCTCGCCTATTACCCTCCCCTTTAGCCTTGACATGCTCGTTGGGTTTTTGGCATAATCGCGCAAATCCACGACTCTAAATCCGTATTCGTCTTTTTTTAGCTTGAGGGCAATTCTTGGCTCAAAGCCCCTTCCAATAGCCCTAACTACCGGGATTGCAAAGAAAACGTTTGTTGAGGGGCCTGCAATTTCAACTTCTCCGTCCTCATCAACATCAAGGGACACTCCCAGGCTTTTCTCAAGCATTTTGAGGGTTGAATCGGCATCGCCTTTGAGCTCCGCTATCCTTTTGAGCGGAATTCTTGCCATCTCAACTACTTCCTCCACTTCTTCTGCAACCGGTTCCTGTGCTTCTGAATTTTCTATTTTTTCCATTTTCAAAACCTATATGGTGTGGGTTTTAACTCATTCTTCCATGCATATTTGCAGCCATTTCTCAATAAAACTTATGGTATGCTTCCCGTTGGCTATCTCCTTTACTATTTTTGCCTTTTCCTCTTCCGGGATTTTAGAATCGTCAAAATTCTCCAAATTTGCATCCAAAAACGAAAACGCCACGGATATGGAAGTCCTCTTGTTTCCGTCCAAAAACGCATGCGCATCATATGCAAGATGGTAGAGAATGTAAGCGCCCTTTCGCAATATCGCCGCCCTCTCATCTTTGATGTCGTGGGCATACCTTCTCATGCCGTCAAGATAATGCTCAAGGTTTGAGGATTGCAAAACAACGCCCTTCTGCCCGTAAGCGGCAGTAACTGATGCGTTTACCCTTATCACGTATTCGCTGGTCGGATATTCTACCATGATGGCTTTCACTGCTTTGAGAGTATGTCCATTGCTTTCTTGTTGCGGCTAAAGAATTTCTCGAACGAGCTCCAGAGGTCCTTTTTCTTTTTTGCCATGTTCTCATCTGTGTTTATCGCACTTATAATTGTTTGTCAGAGTCAAGTCAGTGTGAGATAATGTGCGTTGTAGTGTAAAAAATTCTATCCCGACCACGCCGACAATAGATTAACTCGTCCGTTCTTTAAATAGCTATTCATGGAGTTGCAGAATTTGGCAAAGCTATGCAGAATTTGGAATGCGCATGCAAACATTGGAAGATTTATTTTTAACCCTCGCCCTCCAAACTTTTCCATGGAAAAAGGGGCAACCTTCAAAGAGACGGAAACTTTGGAATTGAAGCGCTCAACCTCCGAACTCAAGGAAGCAATTATTTCCATTTCCGCAATGCTCAACAAGCATGGTCGCGCAACGGTCATTTTTGGCATTGACGATGCCGGAAAAGTCCACGGACAAACCATAGGCAAAAACACCCTGCGCGAAATTTCCAAATCAATCTCCGATCATCTGGAGCCGAAAGCCTACCCAAAAATAGACGAAAAAGAGATTGATGGCAAAACCTGCATACAGGTAGAAGTCCAAGGCCCCCATGTCCCCTATTTTGCCTACAACCGCGCCTACATGCGAACCGCCGACGAGGACCGCCCTCTAAGCCACCGCGAGCTTGAGGGCCTCTTCGCCCTCAAAAACAAGTCCCTCCTTAGCTGGGACGACAAGCCCTGCCCGAATGCGACTCTCAAAGACATCTCCGCCCAAAAACTGAACTCCTACTTGAAAAAAGCCGGGCTTGAGAGTGCGCCCGCAGAGCAGGCTTTGCGCAACCTGGGGATCATGCTTCCAAGCGGCGAAATCACAAATGCCTCCATTCTGCTCTTCGGCAAAGACACCCGCAGGTTCATCAAAAACTCCCAGCTTCGCTGCGCGGTTTTCATCGGCGCCGCAACGCTCCTTGACATGAAGAACTATGAAGGCGACCTCTTTACTCTCATCGACCTGGCGGAAAAGTACGTCCTCAACAATATCCACATCTCCGAGGCCGGCTTTGAGGGCATGCGGCGCATAGACAAGCCGGAAATAGACTCCGAAGCCCTGCGCGAGGCTATAGTGAACGCCTTCTGCCACCGCGACTACCACAACCCGAACGCCGTCTATGTGGCCGTCTACAAAGACCGCGTCGTAATCCACAGCCCCGGACTGCTTTACGGGGGGCTTACCATAGCAAAAATCCGCAAGGGCGGCTTTTCCCAGAGGCGCAACGAGTTGGTTGCCGACATATTGCACCGCGTGGACCTCATAGAGCGCTGGGGGCGCGGCATCCCTATGATACTGGAGAAGGAGCCGGACACCGTATTTGAGGAGGTCGGGCAGCAGTTTTCCACCGAGTTTAGGCGCAAAAAAGTGCCTGAAAAAGTGCCGGAAACCTCCGGCGTAAAAGGCCTGAAAAGTGCCGAGAAAGTGCCGGAAAAAGTGCCTAAAAAGTACCAAGAAATACTGGAGGCTATCCTTGAGGAGCCGGGCATTTCAAAGGAGGTCATTGCAGGGCAGCTCCACCTCCCTCTAAGCACGGTGCGCTCCCGACTGAGAAAACTGACCACTGAGGGCCTTATCAAGCATGTGGGTCCGAAGAAGGGTGGGCACTGGGAAGTGAAGAAAGGGGCCTGAAAGCCTGCATTTTTGGTTATCAGGCCAGGGTAAACTGCGTTTTTTGGGCTTACTATTGGAAACTATTAACAGTAATTGATAGTAAGTTGATAGTAAATCGCCCGAAACTTACATCTTGCCGAATCAGGTCAGTGAAATGCATACGTGTTTGTGAGAATGTGCCTGAAAAATTATCTAAGATTACTCGGGAGGAAACTAGGGTAGAAACTAG
>JAZDKV010000076.1:0-4071 GCA_043802645.1 Microcaldota archaeon
GCCATCCGCGCCGCCGGAGAGGGCAGCCCCAAAGCCAAGCATTACGAGCACTATGGAGATAACTCCGCCAACAACCGCAGCAATGACTCCCGTAAGAGCGCCAACCGCCGCACCGCCGACATAATCATCCTTCTTGCCCTTCTTGGCATACTGATAGCCAGACCACGCAAGGATGGCCGGAGTCAGCACGAAGAAGGACAACAGCCCCAAAAGCCCGCCAATCGCAAGCCCTACTCCTGGTATTATCGCCAGCAAGCTTCCAAGAATGCCTATCCCTATAAGGATGGCTGCGGGGAGCTTGGCCGCCTCAAGAATTTTATTAAATTCCATAACGCACCTCGCTATTAGATGAGATACATCATTTTTAAATTCTACTACCCCCACTCGTCCTTTGCCGAAGGCTTGTAATTTTCAACAAGAAAGGCATTTGCAGCCTCAATCATCTTCTTGGCATTCTCAAAAGTGAGCATCTTTACTGCCCTCTTATATGGCACCCAGCGCGCCCCAACGTGCTCATGCGAGATGCGGGTTTTAATCTGCGAGGTCCTTGCAAGCATAAACGTGACCTTTTTTGTTTTTTTGCCCCCTTCCTTTCCAAACTCATAAGCATATTCATATCCAAAACCGGGCACTATCTCAATGCGGTTTATTGAGGTCTCTTCCTCAAGCTCCCTCATGGCAGTCTGGGCGCAAGTCTCCCCCCGTTCAACATGCCCCTTTGGAAAATCCCAATGGCCCGCTTTGTAGTGCATAAGAAGAAAATACCTGTTTTTGCCCACCTGCCTAAACAAGACAAACCCGCACGAGTGTTCCATGCTGCTCTTATCGCAGCAATCCATAAAAATAAGGGCGAATTTGTGGTCTATTTTAGCCTTATGGGAAAGCGCATCTTCCTGCAACGGACTTTACTCCCACCTGGGTGCGCCTCGGAATGTCTTCGGAATCGTAGTAGAACACGACGTTGTAATCATAGCTGTCATACGTGGTTTCATTGCAGGTTGGAAAACCGCCCAAAGAAACGTTTTTTTTGGAACTTGGCCCGAATGCCCAGCCGCCCCCGCTCAAATTCTTCATCTGGGCGTCAAAGCTTATGTTCGTGAGGACCAGGCGCGCCAATTCCTTATTCTCAACCTGCATATACATGGTATCTCCTATCTGCACCCACTCGTTTATCGCAAATGGCCGTGCCTGCCCTGACCAGTATGCATGGGACTCCGAATCCATGCTGTTTGAATTGCCAGAGGTAAGCCCGCCAAGAAGCACTATTCCTATGAGTGCGACGATAAGGACTATTGAGAGCAAAATCAAATACTCCGCCGCACCCTGACCCTTTCTCATCATAAAACAACCGTCCTAAGGCCCTATGGAGCCTATTGCTTGCTACTTTATAAAAACTACGTGCCACCCCGCCTTCCATACCATGGGCCTTAATGGACGGGTGCCATTAAATCATTTATGCGCATAAGCCAATTGCATATTCGTTTTTGAGTGTTTGCCATGGGGCTGTTTGGAACTTCGGGAATACGGGATTTGTGCCCTCAGAGGGTAACTTTAAGCCTTGCTCTGAGAGCCTCATTTCTCCACTTCTCAAAAAGCGCCAGTGCGGCAGTAGCCTACGATTCGCGCCAAAGCGGGCAGATGCTAAAAGCCGCAAGCCTCTCCGGCGCCATGCAAGCTGGGGCGCACGCGCACGATTTGGGCATTTGCCCGACTCCCACGCTCTCGCTTTTTAGCAAGATGCACGGATGCCCTGCAATAATGATAACCGCAAGCCATAACCCGTACGAGTACAATGGCATGAAATTCTTTGATGGGGGCTGGGAGCTCACTGCAGAGCAGGAAAAGAAGATTGAGCTTGGGCTCAAAACCCAAAATATATCCGAGCCGTGCGCATGGGACGCGTGCGGGGAGGCCGAAAACTCATTTTCATCTGCGCGGGACGCGCACCTGCGCCTCATAAAAAATTTCGTGGATTTTGGCGCGATAAAAAAAGAGCAGCCTCAGGCAATCGTGGATTGCGCCAACATGGCAGGCTCCACAATCTCCCCGCTTGCCCTTGAGCAATGCGGCTGCAAGGTTGAGCGAGTAAATTGCAGCGCCCAAAAACCGTCCCCCCGCGCCCTTGAGCCAAATAAGGGGAGCCTTGCGCCCCTGTGCGAGCAGGTTGTTCGCAGCGGCGCGGATTTTGCAATAGCGCACGATGGGGATGCCGACCGCGCCATAGTTATTTCAGAAGAGGGCAAAGTGCTTGGGCTTGACGGGCAGCTTGCAATAGTTGCAAGGTATATCCTGCAAAATGGGCGGGGCAAAAAAATAGTTTCAACCGTTGAGTCCTCCCTCTCCCTTCGCGAGGCGGCCGAAGAATTCGGGGCGGAGCTTGAAATCACCCCTGTGGGCTCAATGAAGGTGGCGGCGCAAATGCGCCGCTCAAAGGCAATTTTCGGCGGCGAACCCTGCGGAGAATACATATTCGCAGATGCTACTCCATCGCCTGACGGAATTCTTGCGGGGGCTTTCTTTGCACAAATTTTTGCAAAGGAGGGCAAGCTCTCCTCCCTTGCGAGGCAAATCAAAGCATATCCAATCATGCGGGAGAAAATACCGTGCGAGAATTCGCGCAAAATGGCGGCAATGGAGAAAATATCGGCTCAATGGCCTTTTTCATCCCCGAACACCTCGGACGGCCTGCGCTCGGATGAGGATTGGGGCTGGGTGCTCGTGCGCCCCTCGGGAACCGAGCCATGCATCCGCATAACTATTGAGGCAAAAAGCAAAATGCGGCTTGAGAAAAATTTTGCGGCTGCCAAAGACGTCGTTGTGCGCTATTGCAAATAGAAAGCACCAATAAATTTGTGCGCGTGCAGCCTAGCCAGTTGTGCAAACTGGGCATGATTTGCGCGCGGCCAGTGATGCACGCGCTTATTTTTGCAGGCAATTTTACCATAGCGGCCGTTCTAAATGGTTTTATACTTTCCTTGGCTTTGCCTTGCATGCTTGTAATGCAAATCGCATTTGCACAGAATCCACAAAGCAAAGATTTTGCTCTTGCAGGCACAAGCATAACCCGCTCAAACATTTTGGAGCAGAAATCAATGCGGGACTTTTTGTTTGCAACCGGATGGAATAATTCCACGGGCTTGCGCAAAATACAGCAAATAATCAATGGCAATTGGGGCGAAATAAGCTCCGCGTGCAAGGCAATAGTTGAGCTTACCATGAAGCCGCAAGCCACGCGCACGGGATGGGGAGCAAACCAGTTTTTCTTCTTGGGAGGGGAAAAATACGAGAACAACATGACAAGCTCGGTTTATCCGACCTCGCCGCGCCTAATAGCCCACATAATAGCGACCTCATTTATCCTTGACAAATACCTCGGCCTTGGGGAGCAGACAAACATAAGCTGGGACATAATGGCGGGGCTTGTCTTCAAGGAGAGCAAGGGATGCGAATCCGCAGAAGCCGGCTCAACTTCTGCCAAAGGGCTCATACAGCCGGTGGATTCCCTATATCTTGCCCTCATGCAAAGGCCATATACAATAACCACAATAAAAAACAAAATGGGCGAGGGCGGGCTTGAGAACATATACACTTTTGAGGGAAAAACGATAGGGCGCAAAAACGAGGGGCACGCGATGGCGATGCTGCCGCTTATTCTTTTTGAGAAAATAGGGATTGCAAACAACCTGCATGACAAGAAAATACCAAAAGGCGGCAAAAAAATGAATAGCGGGCAAATATCCCATCTTCTTGAAAGTTATTACCACACCTCTGAGAAGGGCTATGGAAACGACATCCTGCAAATTGCCGGGGTTCTGCGCAAATTCAGCTCCCTGCACAATAACGCCTCCTCTCTAATCGCGCATGAAACCGTTGATATAAACATGTTTCTATCCCAAAACCACGTTGCCATAAGGGAAAACCCGAATGAAGAAAATCGCATTGCATCCGGCGGCAAAGAAGAAAAAAATGCAAAAACCCTTGGGCTTATCCCTGTTTTAGCGCGCGGGGAAAAAAATGAGGCGGGAAAACTCTCAAGCAAAGAGCTGCGCGCAATTGATTTTGCAATAGCGC
>JAZDKV010000077.1:0-6230 GCA_043802645.1 Microcaldota archaeon
CTCTTCTAATCTTTTATTTTCCTCAAATTTTTTCCTCTTCGGCGGGCTTCAATTTCCAAAAAATCATCTTCTGCCCGCGCCTTTTCCTCACAGCCAATTTCCCAATATTATTTTCTTCCTGTCCCTTTTTGCATCTTGTACATCTTCTCAACTTCAGAAGAGGTAGTAATGTCCTCAACCGACTTGTCCTCCCTCATGTCAACAAGGCGGGGAAACCTAAGCGCATATCCCTTGCCCCCCGCATGGGCGCAGGTGTGCACTGACGAAACCGAAATCTCGTCAGCGGAAACAGATACTACCAGTTTCGGCTCCACCCAGAAGTCCGGCTTGAGTTTTGACTCAAGCTCTTTTGGCCTCTCCTTAATTTTCATCTCCGCAAGCTCCTCGCCTAAAGTCGCCATCTCCTCCTCGGAAAAGCCGCTGCCTATTTTCGCCACTGTCTGCAACCGCCCGCTCTGCTCGTCCCTCACTGCAACCAAAAGCCCGCCGAAATTAAATTCCGCCCTCTGCCCCTCTCCAAGGTAGTAGCCCACGACAACCGTGTCCAAAGTGTCCGCCATCTCTCCATAGCTTTTTTTGAGCTTAATCCATGCAAATTCCCTCGCCCCGGCAACATAAGGCGAGCTCAAATCCTTTGCAATAATCCCCTCAAGCCCAAAGCCCAGGCACTTCTCAAAATATGCCTCAAGCTCCCTCGGCTTTGAAACAATTTTCAGCTCGGACGGGACAATAACTTTGTTTGAGCCCACGAGCTTCTCAAGCTCCTCCCTCCTTTTCTCAAATGAAGTGCGCGTATAATCAATCCCGTCAATATACATCACGTCAAAAGCATACATATGCAGGGGGAAATCCTTTTGCATCTGCTCAATTCCGTATTTTCTTTTTCTCTGAATAGTAATCTGGAAGGAATAATACCTCTTCTCCTTGGCATTGTATGCAAGAGCCTCCCCCTCAAATATGCACCTTTTTGCCCTAATCTTTTTTGCCGCCTCAACAATTTCAGGAAACGCGTGCGTTACCTTCTCAAGCTTTCTTGAATAAAGCTCAATTTTCTCCCCGTCCTTGTGCACCTGCAGCCTAAAGCCGTCATATTTTGCGTCAACCGCGCACTCGCCTATCTTCTCAATTATCTGCTGCGCCTCCGGCAGCCTCTCCGCCAAAGCCGGCCGTATGGGGGAAAACACTTCCACCTTGAAATTCTCAATCTTCTCATACTCAAATAGCGACAGCCTCGCCACTTTCCCCAAATCCGAGCACAAATTATATGCCCTCTCAATCGGCGCCCTCACGTTCTTCTTGAAATCGCGCAGCTCAATAAAGTACAAGTCCTCGTCTTTTTTGTCCTGCTTTATTTTGAATACGCAAAGCCCGTCAACCCTCTTTTTGGAATTGTGCACAAGAGAAACCCTCTTCCCCAAAAGCTTCGCAATGTCCTCCTTTGCCTCAACCTCCATCTCCAAAGAGGCCGCCTCGTCGTCAGAGAGTATTTTTTTCACTTCAAGCTTGAAAACCGAGCCGTCCTCCGCAAGCCCCACAATTTCTTTTTTTATTTGCGGCAATCTTATTTTTGCAATTGAATCAAGAATAGTCGGCCCGGCAATTCCAAGCCTCATTTTCCCAACGCAAAACCTTGCAATATAGCGCGCCTCATCCGCATTTGCGGAGTTTAGAAGTTCCGCCATCGCCTTTATTTTTGCCTCCTGGCTGCCCTTGCCCGCCATATTTGCAAGGTGCGTAAGCGAATTATAAACGCCTTTTAGCTCCAAATCCTCGCGAGAGAGGGACATCTGCCTTTTTTTCTGGCATGCCCACTGGGCGACTATTCCCAAGTCCCCCTTTTTCTTAAACTCCCTCTCAAGCTCGGAAATTTCCCGCCCGGAAACTATGGAAATCGCCTGCATGGTAAGCTTCTCGCCAAGCCCAAGCTCTATGCCATCATGCTCCGGGGCCAAAATTCCCTGCGACAAATAAACGAGGGCGGCTATCTCATCCTCTTGCGCCCTGCCAAGAAGCTTTGAAAATATCTCGGCCATTGTAAGCCGCGAGCCGGTCTCCTCAATTTCGCGCCAGACCCCTGCAACCTCTCCAAAAAGCATAGCTGAACTTAAGTCGTGAAGATATTAATCCTTTGCTAAAAAGAAGAATCTCAAAAAATAAGTACACCCCAACTTCCCGCATGAATATGTTGGTTCAGGTTTATATTCGGTTAAGAATTCGGTTATAAAAAAAGAGAAAAACGGGCAGCAAATCAACTCCGCTTTAAAAAACCGCCTCCGATCAAAACAATCTTTCCACCTGAGGAAAAATACTTACCTTCTAAAACATTCTCGCGCCAATATTTCCACGATGTTTATGGACTGCGTGCAAGACAAATTCACAAAAGTTGGAGAAATACTAAAGGGAGAAAAAGATGGCGAAAAAGTAAATCTTCGCGGCTGGGTATATCGGGCCCGCCATTCCGCAGCAATGGCATTTGTAGTCCTGCGCGACTCCACGGGCGTAATTCAGTGCACAATAAAAAAAGAAGCCGTAGATGAAAAATCATTTGCAGCCTCAACCGAGGTTTACATAGAATCCTCTTGCATGCTCTCAGGCATTCCCAAAAAAGACGAGCGCGCCCCCGGAGGCTGGGAAGTGCAGGCATCAGAATTCCACATCATACACAAGGGCGAGCCTTTCCCGATAGCAAAAGACCAGTCCGTTGAATTTCTCCTTGATACTCGCCACCTATGGCTTCGCTCCCAGAAACTCTCCAAAATCTTCAAGCTTCGCCACTACACAATGAACTCACTGCGCGAATTTTTTGATTCAAGGGATTTCTACGAACTCCCCCCGCCCATAATCACAAAATCCGCCTGCGAGGGAGGCTCAACCCTCTTCCAGATGGACTATTTTGGCACCCCTGCGTATCTCACCCAGTCCGGGCAAATGTATGCCGAAGTCTTCTCCTCCGCCCTTGAGAACGTCTTTGTCCTCGCGCCCTCATTTCGCGCAGAGCCCTCAAGGACAGTGCGCCACTTGGCAGAGTACTGGCACCTTGAGCCTGAAATGGCCTTCTACAACCAGAAAATGAACATGGAGCTTCAGGAGCAGATGCTCCAATTTGTATGCCAAAAAGTTGCAAAAGAGCGCCCGCAGCTCCTGCAAGACGTGGGGCGAGACCCGCAGGATTTGCTCAAAATAAAAGCGCCCTTTGAGAGAATTCCATACAAAAAAGCGATTGAGAAATGCCAGTCCCTGGATCTCAAAATAGAATACGGGCAGGACTTGGGAGCGGATGAGGAGTATGAGCTTACAAAAGAGCTGAAAAAGCCAATATTCATCCACAACCACCTCAAAGCCTTCAAGGCCTTTTACATGAGAGAAGACCCGCAAGAGCCTGAAACTGTGCTCTCAAACGATTTGCTTGCGCCCCAAGGGCATGGCGAAATAATCGGCGGCTCCGAGAGAATCTGGGAGGAGGCAGAGCTCCTTGCAAGAATGAACGAGCAAAACCTGCCGATAAAAGACTACCAGTGGTATGTTGATTTGAGAAAATACGGCTCGGTGCCACATGCGGGCTTCGGGCTTGGAATTGAGCGCCTGTGCAAATGGATGTTTAACTTGGACCACATCCGCGACGCAATCCCGTTCCCGAGGGTAATAAACCGGGTGTATCCGTAAAATGCAGGTGCGCCTCCCATACATTTATAATCTCTTATAGCTAATTATAACTCATGGCTTTCACCACCATCCAGGTCGACAAGTCGCTCCTGGCCCGTCTCAAGAAGCGAAAAACCCACTCCCGGCAGAGCTATAACGAGGTTTTGCGCGGGATTCTGGGCCATTCTTCTTCCCCCCAATACGACGAATATCTGCACCATATCCAAAAAGCCAAGATGAAGGAGCTCTGGGACAACCCGGACGATGAGGCATGGGAGCATGCCTAAACCGGGCGATATCGTGCTAGCATGGGTGCAGTTTAGCGACACGGCCGAGAGGAAGAAACGGCCAGCTCTGGTGCTATCTGAAGAGTTTGGGAACGTAGTGGTAGCCGGAATTACCAGCAACACGGCCATGAAAGGCATAGCAGTTGGCCCGAAGGACGGTCTATTCAAAGAGAGCGTCATCAAATTAAATTACATCTTTACCATCACGGCGCAGGCAATAGAGAAGAAGCTATGTACTCTGCCTCCTGCCAAACGCCGGGAAGCCCATGAGGCGCTCGCCCAAAAACTGGCCCGGCTAAATTCGCCATAAGTGAAATCCAGCCCTGAGCACATACTGCGTTCCATTCCCGAGGGTAATAAACAGGGTTTATCCCTAATTTATTCCCCTAAGGAAAAAAGTGCCTTTTTCAATATCTGCTTTTATTTTTCCAATTTCATCCTCAAAATCCGTAAGATTCTTTTTCTCGGCATCAATAGATAGCTCCGGCGAGTGGTAAAGCCTCGCAATTACTCCAAGAATGTCATTTCTTATCTCTCCAAGCCTTCTCGCATGTGAATTCTGCCCAGGCCTTTGCGCATGCAAATCTGCGTTGGGCCGCATCCAAAAAATTTTCCATTGTAATTCTCCTGCCTTTGCAAGCAAGCCCCGCCTCCATTCAAGCCCGTTATAAACCCGCGCTGTTTTCATTGTTTCAACTGCCGCCATAATCATCAGTTAGCTTGTGCCCACACCCATCTTATTAGCCTTTTGCAGCCCCACCAAACGAATAAATATCCCAAAATTCAAGTTAAACTCATGAAAACAGTCTACCTTGACAACGGCGCAACCACCATGCCCGGCCAAAAGGCGGCAGAGGCAATGGACGAGGCAAACAAAAATTTCTGGGCAAACCCCTCATCAATCCACCATGAAGGCATAAAAGCAAAAGAAATTCTTGACTCCGCACGAAAAACAATCGCAAATTCCATAAGCGCAAAAGAAGACGAAATAATATTCACTGCGGGGGGCAGCGAGGCAAACAACCTTGCCATAAAGGGCTACTGCTTAGCAAACAAAGCTAAAGGAAACCACATAATCACAACAAAAATAGAGCACGAGTGCGTCCTTCAGTCATGCGTCTGGCTTGAGTCGCAGGGATTTCAAACCACCCACTTAGAAGTAAATGAAGAAGGCTTCATAGACTTAAATGAGCTAAAATCCGCAATAACCCCAAAAACCATCCTCGCCTCAATAATTCATGGAAACAACGAGATAGGCACCATCCAAAATCTGGAGGAAATCCGCAAAATATGCAAGGAAAAAGGAATAATCCTGCACACGGATGCCTGCCAGTCATACACAAAAACAAAGTTAAGCGCCCAAATGGCCGATATGATAACCATAAACTCGCATAAAATCCACGGCCCAAAAGGCGCGGGCGCCCTATATGTAAAAAAAGGCATAAAGTTAATTCCCATGACTCATGGCGGAGGCCATGAAAATAACCTTCGCTCAGGAACCCAGAATGTCCCCGCAATTTCAGGCTTTGCAAAAGCGGTTGAAATTGCAAACGAATCACATGTGCAAAAAATGCAAGCCCTCCGCGACTATTTCATAAAAGAAGCCCTCAAAATAGAAGATTCAAAATTAAACGGCCCAAAAGGAAATTCCCGCCTCTGCAACAACGTAAATATCTCCTTTGCAGCCATAGAGGGCGAATCGCTTCTGGCAGCCCTGGATTTGGATGGCATCTGCTGCTCCACAGGCTCCGCCTGCGCCTCGCGCGACCTTGATCCATCGCACGTAATCATGGCAATTTCAAACAACGACGCAGAGCGCGCACACGGCTCACTACGATTTACCCTAAGCCGCTTCTCCACAAAAGAGGAAGTTGATTTCACCCTCCAGAAGCTTGCAGCAGCGGTGGAAAAATTAAGGAAAATATCCCCTCTAAAAAAAGAAAATAAAAATTAGAAGCCCAAATAAATTGCATAAAAAACCAAGAAAAATTTCCGGAATAAAAAACAGCAAAAACCCGAAAACCCAATAAATCATGCCCCTCATGAAGGTAGTATATGTATACTGAAAAAATCCTAAGCCGCTTCAAAGAGCCAAAATTCGCGGGCAACATAGAAGATGCGGACGCAGTAGGCGAAGTGGGGAACGTCCAGTGCGGGGACATAATGCGCATATGCATAAAAGTAAAAGATTCAAAAATCTCCGAAATAAAATTTGAAACTTATGGCTGCGTTGCCGCAATAGTCTCATCTGATTACTTGTGCGAAATAGCCCTTGGAAAAACCCTTGAGGAGGCAAAAAAA
>JAZDKV010000078.1:0-4330 GCA_043802645.1 Microcaldota archaeon
ACCGCCCAACAAGAAGAAAAAGGCGGCTGCCTTGTGGATTCAAACGTGCTGATTTATTCCCTTATGGCCGGAACAGGAGAGAAAAAAAGCGAAGCTCTTGACCTCCTTCTAGGCCTCTGCGAGAGAAAAGAGTATTGCCTAAGCGTACAAAACCTCGCGGAAACCGCAAGGGTCCTTCTTGAGAAAACCGAGTCCCATGCAGATTGCGCCAGCATAGTATCATCTCTTGAGACCCACACGCAAAATGCAAGCATATTCTCTTATTCCAAAAAAACCGTAGCAAGCGCAATAGGGCTATCCTCCCAAAACAAAGTCTATTTTTTTGACGCCCTTCTTGCAGCCACAATGAAAGAAAACGGCGTATCGGTTATATATACCGAAAACACAAAAGACTTCTCAAAAATCCCCGGAATCCGCGCAATAAACCCGTTTAAAAAAAGAGGGAAATAAATGCCAAACATAAAACACTTCAAAATCACAAACGGTGCGCACACAGCAGAGGCCTTCTTTGAAATCTGCGACTCCTTCAATACCCGCATGCGCGGCCTCATGTTCCGCCCCCGCCCGGCATACCTCTTCTTCAAATTTGATTTAAACGACCTAAACCCAATCCACTCTTTCTTCGTCCTCTTCCCCTTTGATGCAGTCTACCTTGACTCAAACCACAAAGTAGTGGGCGCATACGAGGATGTGCAGCCTTTCACCCCCTACTTGGAGCCAAACAAGCCGAACAAATGCCTCCTTGAGGCACCCAGCGGGTTCATAAAATCTTTGCAAATCAAGGAAGGGGACAAATTAAAAATAGAAATTGAATAAATAGTTCCCAATGGAAAGCCCACTTGGCTGGCTTGTGCAAAAGCAGGCCGGCGCACACGACTGCCGACTCTCCCCTCTTTCTATTGATGAGCAGCAATTTCTCTCCCTATTTGCAGACCGCTTTGCCGAATTTTCAAAAAACTATGACGCCTCCCAATTTGATTTGGCCAAAAAAGCAATTTCAGATCTCCTCCCAAAAGTCCTTGAGTCTGAAGGGATAGAAGCGGATGAAGAGCAGCTAAATTATCTCACCCAAGCCGCCATCTCTCACTTGGCAGGCTTTGCCCCCCTGGATTCAATGCTCTCGGATACAAATCTTGAGGAAGTAGCCATAACTGGAATAAACCAGCCTATACGCGCATTCGTGAGAAAAAAAGGGTGGGTGCAAACAAATGCCCAAATTACCTCTTTAGAATACCTCATACACCTCATAAACAAAATGGCCCGCCCCCTTAGCCGGCGCATAACCTACCAGTCCCCGCGCATAAACGCAATACTTCCAGACGGCTCGCGCCTGCATGCAACAATCCCGCCCCTCTCTGCGGGGGAAATCACAATACGGCTGCACTTTGCAAAAAGCTGGTCCATAAAAGACGTGCTCGCCTCCAAAGCCATAAATGCAGATGCGCTCGCCCTCCTCTGGCTTGCTTTTCAGTCAGACTCCTCCGTACTAATCTGCGGCAATACTGCCTCTGGCAAAACCACTCTCCTAAACTCCCTCTTCTCCTTCGTGCCCTTAAACGAGCGCATAGTGCAAATAGAGGAAACTCCCGAAATAAAGCTTGTGCACGAGCACTGCGTAAAGCTTGTATCAAGCGACGATTTGGCAATTACAATGCCGGAGCTTGTGCGCGATTCACTTCGCATGCGCCCAGACCGCGTAATCGTGGGAGAGGTGCGCACTCCGCAGGAGGCGCAGGCATTTAGCGAAACACTGCTCTCTGGGCAGGCGCGCGGCTCATACGCCACTTTTCACGCCCAATCCGCTCTAGAAGCCCTGCGCCGGCTGAAAAACCTCGGAGTAGCCGCAGACGATTTGCACTCTTTGGATTTCATAGCAGTCCAGCGGCGCATAGCCAGATACAACGCAGCCAAAAAAGAGCAGAAAGAAATACGGCGCATGATGGGAATATACTTGGTAAATGAGGACGGCTCGCCCCTTCGCATCTTTGAATACGATTCAAAATCCGATTCCCTGCTTCCAAACGAAAACCTGGACTTGGCGCTTGCCTCAATCTCAAAAAAGCTCGGCCTCCCGCATAACAAGACCAAAGAAATATATGGGGAGCGCTCCGAATTTTTGCAAAAATTAAAGCAAGATGATTTTGAGAAGTGCATGCGAGAAATACAGGAGTTTTCCTACGGGGGCAAAAAATGAGGCGCTCCATTGAGACCCTCCCTTTCTCCTCCCTCTACTCCTCAAAGCTGCCCTCCCTTGAGAAACAGTGGCTTTGCGCAAACCAAAAATTAAGCCTAAAAGCCGCCCTCAACCTTCTCTTCATCTCAAATATTCTTGCCTCAATCCTGCTCTTTCTCTTCTCCCTTGCAGTATTTTCAGACATGCTTCTCTCCCTTGCAATTTTGCTCATCTCATTTGCCTCCTTCCTTCTTCTTGGCTTTAGGCTCCCAAAATTTTTGGCAGACAAATACGCACGCGAAGTTGAGGATGATTTGCATCTCGCACTGCGCGCCTTCTCCCTCTACCTCTCAATAAAATGGCCCTATGAGAAAATAATCCCCCAAATAGCAAATTCAAACTACTCCTGCTCCCCCCTCTTTGCAAAAGCCTCCCAAGCCCTTGCATCCGGAAAATCCGTGCAGCAGTCCCTTGTATATGCAAGCGGCTTTTGCAGCTCCACCTCATTTGCCCGCTCCATGCAGACGCTCTGCTCCATATATGAAAAAGGCTTCGGGGAGAATTCCCTCGACTACCTCGCGCAGGAGCTTGTGCAAAAAGGAGTATCGGAGGTGCGCGCCCAATCCTCAAAGTCCGCAATTTTCGGCCTTGCCTTTGTAGCCGCCGCCTCCCTTTTTCCCGCCTTCTTCCTCATACTAAACGTTGCCGCCGGCCCATTTTTGGGCTTCTCCACAAGCGCCTATACAATCTGGCTCTTCTACATAATCCTCCTTCCCGCCCTTATTTTTGCAGTCCTTTTTGCAATGCTCACTCTCACCCCATCCCTCTCCGCGGCAGTAAGGCAGAAGCAGCTTGATTTGCAAGTATCCTCTATGTGCAAAAACAAGCCGGCCGCATTTCTCATGCGCCCATACTATGAGTCCAAAATCCTCTCGGACATAAAATCATCCGAGGAGGAGCTTGCCCCCATGCTCCTTGCCGGCGCCTCCTCCAAAAATTTCTCGGTAGAGCAGATGCTTGAGGCGGGGGCAAAATCTCCAAGCAAGCCCTTCTCAAAAGAGTGCTCCCAAATACTGCACCAAATAAAAGCGGGCGCAAACCCGCAGAGCGCACTCTTGAAATGGGGGGAGCAGACCCCCTCCCTTCTGCTCTCGCGCTCCATCTCCCTAATTCTTGTAGGCTATTCCACCGGCGCTTCCCTGCACAAAGCTTTGGAGGCCGCGGCAGCAGATCTTCTCTCCTCCTTCAACTTAGTGCGCGAGCGCGCCTCGCTTTTAGCCCTGCAAAATTACACCCTTATTCTTGCAAGCACCTTTTTGGTTCCCTCAATACTTTTTGTTTCCCTTAGCTTCTCAACACAAATATCCGAGCTTTCCCCGTCTTCCGGCCTAATTGAATCCGCGGTTTCCTACAACCCGCAGGAGCTAATCTCGGCCGCACAGGGCGCAATTCCCATATACCTTATTCTAAACTGCACTTTGGCCGCCTTTTTCATCTCCACCACAACCGGCGCCCGCCACAAATTTCTTTCATACGCGGCAGGGCTTTGCATGCTCTCTGAAATTGTATGGTTTGCCCTGCCGATTTTTGGTTCATAGAAAGGAATAAAATACTCCAAAACAATAGCCGCAAAATAGCCTCCTCCCAAATGTAGATAAGCCTTATAAGCCCAAAAAGGCTTACTTATTCCATGAAGACATATAGCGCCATCATCACCAAAGACGAGGGTATGTACGTGGCAAAATGCCCGGAAGTCGGAACCGTCAGCCAGGGCAGCAGCATTGAGGAAGCCTTGGCTAACCTCAAGGAAGCCACTGAGCTATATCTTGAGGAATTTGGGGCAAAAGACACGTTCCGCCCAATAATGACTACTTTTGAGGTCCGCGACAATGTCCCCTCCACTGCTTAAGAAAATCTCAGGCATGGATTGCGTTAAAATTCTCTGCAAGCATTTTGGTTTCGAGGTTGTCCGCAGAAGAGGCAGCCACATAATCCTTTGCAGGCAAACTCCCTCCGGCAAAAAAGGGACAGTAGTGCCAAACCACCGCGAGTTAAAAGTCGGCACCCTCAAGGGCCTCTTGGAACTTGGCGGAGTAGATGAAGAAGCCTTATCAAAGTGTCAGTAGGGTGTGCAAAAGCTGATCCAAAGCGCGTATC
>JAZDKV010000079.1:0-2448 GCA_043802645.1 Microcaldota archaeon
CTTTTTTGCAAGCTCAAGAAACTCTTTTGCGTAGTTTATTGAATTTTGCGCCTCCGTTTGGCTTACTTCCAGTTCCTCCCCGTAAATTGAATCGTGGCGCTTGATTCTGTAGCGGTTGAAAAGAATTACCAAATCTGAGGCTTGGGCGCCAAAGATGTGGGAGCAATAAGCAACTGCAGCAAGGTGGTGGGAGTCAGAATTCGGCCAAAAGCCGGCTTTTGCCATTAGGGCAAGGGCGCAGGAGAGCATTGAATTGTATGCAATGGAGAGGGCCCAGCCGTTTCTTTCTGCGCTTAGCATGTCGTTTGCGGCTTGCAGGTCTTCTTGCGCTTTTTTTAGAAGGCGGAGGGCTTTGGGCTTGTCCTTTTCAGTTCGGCGTATCTTGTGCTGCTTTAGAAATTGCTGAAAATTCGGAATCGCTTCCAACCAAAAACACCTTTTTTCCTTTTCTTATTTGCGCCAAAAAAGCCCCTTTTTCTTTGGCTTTTTTGGCAAAGTCGGTTTCAGACCAAAGGTTATAATTTATTTCGCGGGTTGTTTTCCACTGGATTTTGAATAGCTCTTTTGCAAGAATTCGCTCATCTGCTTCCCCTACTACGAGCAGGTCCACGTCGCTTTTTGGAGTGTCTTTGCCGCTTGCCATGCTTCCGTAGATTAGGGCAATGCGGATATTCTTGAATTTTGAGAGGGATTTTTTTAACTGCGCAAAAATTCCTTCGGTTTTTAGGTATAGGGATTTTATTTCTTTGAGATACGGGCATTGCGCATTTAGGCTGGCGATGGTCTGATTGCCCCTTTTTTGTGTTGTGAGGAGGGAGGCTTTTTGCAGTATTAGCACCTCCCTTCGCGCCTCAAAGGGGGAGATGTTTGCCTGCCTTGCTATTTCCCTTAGGTGCAAACCGTCTTGAAAAAGGACTACTCCGAGGACTTTTATTTCCGCTTTTGAGCGCAGGATGAGGTTTAACATGATATATTTAGTATAACGAATGATTTATAATATATAACTACTGCTCCTGCCCCCAATATTCATCCAAACTCTTCGGCTCAATATGATTTTTCCTTGATACTTCCAGAGCATCTATTAGCGCTTCTGCCGCCTCAAAACTTGTAATGCATGGGATGTTTGCCTCAATTGCGGCGCGCCGTATTGCAAAGCCATCTGTGAATGACTTGCCGCCTTTTGAGGGGCTGTTTATGACCAGTTTTACATTCCCGTTTTTTATTTCGGAGACCAAAGTTTTTCCGCCGTATTTTAGCTTGTTTAGTTTTTCATAGGAAATTGGGCCCATGTGCTCGCCAGTGCCCGGAGTGGCGGCTATTTTGTAGCCTAGTGAGACTAATTTTTTCACAAGCGGCAGGACCCTTTCCTTGTCCCCGTTTTTTAGGGAGAAGGCGATTAGGCCCGAATCGGGAATGTTTAGGTTTGCGCCAAGGAGGGATTTGTAGTAGGCAAGCGAAAATGATTCGTCTATTCCCATGGACTCGCCGGTTGATTTCATTTCCGGGCCGAGGACAAAATCAACCCCGGGCAGTTTCAGGAATGGGAAGACTACGGACTTGACCGCGAAATATTCAAGCTTTGGCTCAGGGATTTGCAGACTGGAAACTTTATCCCCAAGCATTATGTTTGTTGCAAGTTTTACTATGGGAATTCCAGTTGCCTTTGAGAGGTAGGGCATGGTGCGCGAGCCGCGGGGGTTTAATTCAAGGACGTAGAGCTCGTCGTTTTTTACCACGTACTGGATATTTACCGCCCCTACAATGCCTATTTCTTTTGCCATTTTTCTTGAGGCATCAAGAATTTCTTTTTGCACGGACTCCTTGAGGCGGTATGGGGGCACAGTGCAGGACGCGTCTCCCGAGTGGACTCCCGCGCGCTCTATGTGCTCCATAATTCCGGCAATCCATGTATCCTCTCCGTCGCAGATGCCGTCTATTTCGCACTCTATTGCCTTGTCTATGTATTTGTCTATGAGGACCGGCTTTTTGTTTGAGACTTCAACCGCCTCGTCTATGTAGGCGGACAATTCTAAATCGTCATAGACTATTTGCATTCCGCGCCCGGCAATTACATAGGAGGGGCGCACGACTATCGGGTAGCCGATTTTGTTTGCGAAGTGCAGGGCCTCCTCCTTTGTTGTGGCGGTTGCATTTTCAGGCTGCTTAAGCCCTATTTTGTTGAGCACCTGCCTAAATCTTTCGCGGTCCTCGGAGACGTCTATTGCATCTGGCGTTGTGCCAAGAATTTTTACTCCGTTCTCATGGAGGCGCTGGGCAATATTTATTGAGGTCTGCCCGCCAAACTGCACGATTACGCCATCTGGCTTCTCGTGATCTATTACGTTCATTACGTGCTCAAAATCAAGGGGCTCAAAGTAGAGCTTGTCGGAGGTGTCAAAGTCGGTTGAGATTGTTTCGGGGTTGTTGTTTATGATTATACTCTGAAAG
>JAZDKV010000080.1:0-4770 GCA_043802645.1 Microcaldota archaeon
TACACTTTGGTTGACGGGCAGGGAAATTTTGGATCAATTGACGGGGATAATCCGGCAGCCATGAGGTATTGCATAACCGGCGATTCGCTCTTGCCCACAAAAAACGGGCTGTTCCCAATCTCCACTCTTTCCAAGGAAAAAGAGGCTAAAATAAACGAGCATATTCTTTCTTTTGACGGCAAAGAGAACAAAGCAAGCAAATTCTTCAATTCTGGCTTGCACCGAATTATAAAAATTCAAACCGAACAGGGCTATAGCATACGCGGCTCTTACAACCACCCGCTGCTCTGCTGGGCCCCACAAGCCTCAGGAAAGCCTAGGCTGGTCTGGAAAACTCTTGAGAAAATCTGCAAAGGAGACATCGTTGTTTTGCATAGGGGCCGTTCCATTTTTGCCAAAAAAGCCTTCCCGCTTGTGCGGTTTTGCCCAAAAAACAAGAATTACCAGAACATATGCACCCCTAAAAAAATGAACTCAGAACTGGCTTTTCTTCTAGGAGCGCTTGTTTCAGAAGGCAGTTTTCATCAGGGCAAGATACTCTTCATAAATTCAGACGCGGCCTATTACAACAAGGTAAAATCAGCCATTCTCTCCCAGTTCAGGGGGGTGCCACTTTATGAGCGCGCTGTGAAGGGCGGATGCATGGAACTTGACCTCTATTACCAGAAGGCCGTCAGATTTTTGGTGAATATTGGCCTGAGTGAATCAAAAGCAGATGGGAAGCAAATTCCTTTCAGCGTCCTTAACTCAAAGCAGGAGCATATCTCCTCTTTCTTGCAGGGCCTTTTTGAGGGCGATGGCACAGTGCGGCACAAAGTTGACAAGCGCCACCAAGGGGAATCATTTGAGCTTGCCTACCATTCAAAAAGCATGTGCCTAATTAACCAGCTAAAATTCGTTCTGCTTAATTTTGGAATTGCCACAACTGCCCCATACGCCGACAAGCGCAATGGCTGCTACAAACTCCAGATAACTGGAGTAGCTTCAATCAAACTGTTCAACGAAAAAATCGGATTCTTCTCCAAGCGGAAGGCCAGTGCTCTTTCCCGCATCCGGCACATGAATGAAAACCGCATGAGCAAGACGGACTTTGTACCTTTTATCTCCATCTATCTAAGGAAAAAATATGGCGGAAGCTTTCTTGAGAAAAATAATGTCGACCGTTATCCGCTGATAAAAAAGAATTACTCCAAACTCTCTGCTATTTTGGATGCGGATGATTTGGAACTTGTAGATGTTCTGCTTAAGCAAAGGTACTTCTTCAATCCAGTAGATGCTGTACACAAGCTGCGCAAGAAGGAGGCGGTTTACTCAATACGCGTGGATAGCAAATGCCATTCCTTTGTGGCCAATGGTTTTATCAATCACAATACCGAAGTGCGCATGCACAAGATGGCGGGCGAAATGCTTGCCGACATAGAAAAAGAGACTGTGGATTTTGCTCCAAACTTTGACGGAACCTTGCAGGAGCCCAAAGTGCTTCCCTCAAAATTGCCAAACCTTCTAATAAATGGCTCCTCCGGAATCGCCGTAGGCATGGCGACAAACATGCCGCCCCACAACCTCGGCGAGGTGTGTGAGGCAATTACCACTCTTATAGACAAGCCCGAAATTGAGGACTTGCATCTGGCAGAAATAGTAAAGGGGCCGGACTTTCCCACAGGCGGGCTGATTTTGGGCCGCTCCGGAATTTTGCAGGCATACCTTAAGGGGCGCGGCTCAATCCGCATGCGCGGAGTAGCGGAAATTGTGCAGAGCAAAAAAGACAAAAACCGCCAAATAATAAAGATAACCGAAATTCCATACCAGGTAAACAAAGCGTCCCTTGTAAAACTTATCGCCGAGCTTGTGCGCGACAAAAAAATAGAGGGAATTTCAGATGTTGCAGACTATTCGGACAAGAAAGGGATTGAAGTATCGGTTGAGCTCAAAAAAGGCGCAAACGCGGATGTAGTGCTAAACCAGCTTTACTCAAAGACGCCTTTGCAGTCCTCCTTTGGAATAATCAACCTCGCCCTTGTGGGCACGCAGCCGAAAGTCCTCACTCTGCGCGAGATTCTGGCAGAATTCATACTTCACCGCCGCGAGGTAATACGCAGGCGCTGCACTTTTGACCTCGGAGTCGCAAAGAGCAGAAAGCACATACTTGAGGGCCTGGCAATCGCGCTCTCGGACATAGACAAGATAGTTGCAACCATCAAAGCCGCATCCGACGTAAATTCCGCCCGCGAAAAACTTATTGCGGGCTGGAGGCTCTCGGAAAAGCAGGCAAATGCCATACTTGAGATGCGCCTCTCAAAACTGACTTCGCTTGAGCGCACAAAGCTTGAGGAAGAAAACATCGGCCTTGCAAAACTCATAGAAGAGCTTTTGCAGATACTCGCGGATCCCAAAAAAATAGACTCAATAATCAAAAAAGAAACCACAGACATAAAAGACAACTACGCGGACGAGAGGCGCACTAAGATAATCGAGTGGGACGGCGCGGAGATTGAGGACCTTGACCTGATTCCGGATGAGCCCGCCGCAATAATAGTAACCGAGAATGACTACATAAAGCGCATCTCGCTTGACGAATACCGCTCGCAAAAGCGCGGAGGAAAGGGAGTCATAGGCACCGAGACCAAAGAGGAGGACCGCATTAGGGACATACTTGTTGCAAACACGCACGACACAATGCTCTTCTTCACAAATGAGGGAATGATCCACTGGCTTCCAGCATACAAGATACCGGAAGGCTCGCGCTATTCCAAAGGAAAGGCGATTGTAAACCTGCTTGAGCTAAAAGAGGGAAAAATTTCCTCCTGCATGGCAGTGCGGGAATTCAAGGAGAGCGAATCGCTTGTAATGGCAACGCGAAACGGGGTTGTAAAACGCACTACCCTTGACGCCTACTCCCGGCCAAGGCGGGGAGGCATACGCGCCATAACCCTGCGCGAGGGCGACGAGCTCATATCTGTTCGCAAGACAGACGGAAACACGGACATACTTCTTGCCACGATTAAGGGGCAGGCAATAAGGTTCCCGGAAGATGAAGTGCGCGAGATTGGCCGCTCCGGGCAGGGAGTAAAAGGAATAAGCCTGCGCGAGGGGGACAAGGTAGTTGATATGGCCCTCTGCATCAGCCCGACCTTTTTGACCGTGTGCGAAAACGGATACGGAAAGCGAACCGAGGTTGACGATTACCGCAGGCAGGGGCGCGCAGGAAGCGGAATAATCAACATAAAAACCTCGGAGAGAAACGGGGACGTGGTGGGAGTGCGCTCGGTCTGCGATGAGGATGAGATAATACTTCTCTCATCATCAAACAAGGCGATAAGGATGCCTGCGCGCGAAATTTCAGTCCTTGGAAGAAACACGCAGGGTGTCAGGCTAATGCGCCTTGAGGAGGGCGAGAAAATAGTTGCCATGGAGCACATACGCGTTGAGGACATGAACGGCAATGCCCCCTCCCTTGAGGGAAGCAACGGGGATTCAAAACCGCCGGGGCCGGGCGAGGGCCCCGTGCAAGGGCAAGAAGAAGCAAAGCCCCAGCCTCCGCCGAAAATATCGGAAGACGAGAGCGGGGACATCATAATCGATGAATCAGAGCCAAAGCCGGTGACTGAGGAAATAGAAGATGAGGAGGACAAAAAAGCGCTTGCAGCCTTTTTCTCAAAGGGAGGGGCAAAAAAGAACTAGCCCTGCCCACATTTTTTTGCAAATTTTTTGGCAAGTGCAAATTGCCGTTTAACCCACGCGGTCTCAAGCCCGGCTATCGCGTCCAAATCCGCTTTCTTTGCGCCCATCCATTTTGAGGCGGGCTCTTCAAGTATATTGAAACCCCCTGCCTTTCCCTCCCATTTCTTGCTTTTGAGGTAATTTTCAATCTGGGTGCGAGATATCTTTTTGCATTTTATAGTGCATTTTCTTGTTTTCATTCGCGAAAAAACTTTTTTTCCGGGCCCGAAAACACAGATGCAGCATGAGCTGAATGCATACAATCTTGAGCCGGAGAGAAGGCGCAAATATCTTCTTGCCTGCGCGGCATTTTTCGGCTTTTCAAGCTTCTGCCTCCCTGCCTGTACAAGGGTATCCGCCCCTATAACCAGCACCCCGGGATTTCTAATCGCGGCCCACTCCGCCTTGAATATGGCCATGCGTAAGCTCTCCTCGCGCGCCCCAAGTTTTGAGGCAAGGTGTTTTGGCTCTTTCGGGGCGGCGCTTGCAAATTTTCCAACAATTTTTCTTAGCAGCAAGGCCCTTCTTGGGGACGAACTTGAGAGCAAAACTTCCATGGAAGAAAAACCTCCTTTTACCTTTTAATATATTCGGGGCATAAGCCAATCATGATTTTTGGCATCGCAGGAAAAAACTGCGCCGGCAAGGACACAGTTGCGGACTACCTAAAAAGCAAGGGCTTTGAGTACCTTTCCCTCTCGGATGCAATACGCGATGAGCTTGCGCAAAAGAAAATAGAGCCGACGCGCGAAAACCTTATTCGCGCGGGGACTCAAATACGCGAGAAGTACGGCTCCGGGGAGCTTGCGCGCCGCATTGCAAAAAAAGTGTCTCCCGGCAAGAACTATGCCATCGTTTCAATACGCAACCCGCAAGAAGTGCGCGAGCTTGAAAAGCTTGATGGTTTTTTCATGGTTGAGGTGCGCGCAAGCGAGAAGCTGCGCTTTGGGCGCATGAAATCGCGCGCAAGGGCGGGCGACCCTCAGGCCCTTGGGCAATTCATCGCGGCGGAAAAAGCGGAGGCGGCAAGCAAAAATTCCGCAGCCCAGC
>JAZDKV010000081.1:0-3069 GCA_043802645.1 Microcaldota archaeon
CTTTGAGGCGCGAAGGGAGGTGCTAATACTGCAAAAAGCCTCCCTTCTCACAACTCAAAAAAGGGGCAACCAGACAATCGTGGGCATAAACGCGCAATGCCCATATCTCCAAGAAATAAAATCCCTATACCTAAAAACCGAGGGGATTTTTGCGCAGTTAAAAAATTCACTCTCCAAATTCAAGAATATCCGCCTTGCCTTCATATATGGGAGCATGGCAAGCGGCAAGGACACACCAAAAAGCGACATAGACCTCCTAATCATAGGCGGGGCAGATGAGAAAATTCTTGCAAAAGAGATATTCAAAATCCAGCGGAAAACAACCCGCGAAATAAATTATAACCTTTGGTCCGAAACCGACTTTGCGAAAAAAGCCAAAGAAAAAGGGGCTTTTTTGGCGCAAATAGCAAAAGGAAAAAAGGTGTTCTTGGTTGGAAGCAAGATGTGAGCTTAACCGAGGCGCAAAATTCAATAAACTACGCAAAAGAGTTTCTTGAGCTTGCAAAAAAGAAACTGGAATAACCCGCCCATTTTTATTCTTTCTCCCCCTATTTCCCAAAACCAGAGGATAGGTGGCAAAATGGAAATAAACCCGAACAAGCTCACAATACCCCAAGTCCTAGATTCTTTCAAAAGTTTCGGCCTCTCAAAGCTTGACTCAGAGCTTCTAACTGACTGCATCAACGTGCAGAAAGCCTGCTCGTGGCAAAACAACGACGAAATAACTGATGAAGGGGTCATAAAGGCAAAAGAATTTCTAAAGCAAAACCAATTAGGAATAGACCTCCAGGTTACCCCGGCAAAATTCGGCAAATTCATATGGGAAACCACTAAAGTAAAATCCTAAGCCCCATATCCAAAGAAAACCCCTCTCCCAATTTTAAGAGCAAGCCTCCTCGCCCCCTTTTTATTGCTTTTTAGCCTAATCTATCCATGCGCTTGCAGGAATTTTTCTCAACACTCTCAGTAATCCTCTTCTACTCTGCAATTCCCCTAATTCTCCCCCTTGGCTACGCATACTACTACAACGAGCCCTCATTCACCCCCATCTGGCAAATAATGGCCCTCATGATGCTGCCAGCAATCCCATGGCTTGCAGGTTTCATTCTAAAAAAAATATGGTCATTTTTCACATACCTATTCAAATTCATTTTCCGAAAGGAGCCAACCTACAACTTTGCCTTCTCAATAATTTCAAAGCCACCGGAAATTTCAAGCCTAAAATTCGGGGACATCCTCTCCCTTGCGGCAATTTGCTGGATTATAATCCCAATAATCTGGGCCTACCCATACTACGTGGCCGGCATGCAGCCAATAGACGCAATTTTTGAGAGCTTCTCCGGCTGGACAACCACCGGCCTCTCAACTATCTCCTCATTCGCCTCATTTCCAGATTCCATAATCCTCTACCGAAGCCTAACTCAATGGATAGGCGGCCTTGGCATAATTTTCCTCATGCTCACCTTCCTTCGCCACAGGCAGGCAAAAAACCTCCTCGCCTCCGAAGGAAAAGATACGATGGAGCTTGGCTCAAGAAAAACCGCCCTCACGCTTTGGAGAATTTATCTCATCCTCACCCTGCTCTCAATAGCCGCCCTGTTTCTCTCCGGCATGGGCATCTTTAATTCCGTAAACATAGCCTTTGCCGGAATCTCAACCGGAGGCTTCCTCCCGTTTGCCTCCTTCCCATTCCTCTCAATCCAAAAACTCATAATGGCTGCAACAATGTTCCTTGGAGCCACAAGCTTTGTGACCCACAATAAAATATTTTCAGGAAACCTCTCCGCCCTTTGGAGCGAGGAATTTCGGCTCTACGTTCTCATAGCGCTAGTCGCCTGCGCCATAATTTTCTACGTTGGGCACGAGGGATTTGAAGAAACCTACCTGAACGGAATTTCCGCCCTCAGCTCAACAGGTTTTACCCTCACAAGCCTTGCCCTACATCCCCTCACAATCTACATCCTAATTCTCCTCATGATTTTCGGGGGAATGTATGGCAGCACCGCAGGAGGCCTCAAGATTTGGCGCATACTCCTTGCCACGAAACTCGTGCTCTCGCGCATACGCGAATATTTCCTGCCCCAAAATTCCGTGCAGGCAATAAAAATAGACGGGGTGGCAATAAGCGACCCGACAATACGCGATGCCATGGGCTTTATCTTCATCTACCTGATGCTCTTTCTTGCATGTTCCGGCGCATTTCTTGCATGGGGGTACAGCCTTCAGGACTCAATATTTACAGTCTCATCCGCAATAGGAAACGTGGGGCTTGCAACCGTAGACATCGCCCCAATGGGAGATACGGCAAAAATCCTCCTCTCCGCCCTCATGTATCTTGGAAGAATTGAAATCCTGCCGGTGCTTGCGCTCCTGCGCCTGCTTGCAGGAAGGGTATAAAATTTATGGTGATTTAAATGGGAAAAGTATTAATTTTCGGAGCCGGAAAAGTCGGGCGCACCCTCCTTGAAATTCTGGAGGGCCAGCGGCACAAAACCTGTGTGGTGGAGCAGGACCGTTCAATATGCGAGGACCTTGCCTCGCAAAAATCAATCACGATAATAAACGGGGACACAACCGACCCTAAAGTCCTTGACGACCTTGAGCTTGGCAGCATGGATTATGTATTTGCGGTAACCGGCTCGGAGGAGGCCAATTTCCTCTCCTCTGTCTATGCAAAGCAGGCGGGGGCAAAAGAAATCATCTGCCGTGTGGACTCCATAAAACACGCAAAGCTGCTTGAGAAGCTCGGAATTGAGGCGGTAGTATCCGAATTCACCCTGGCAGCCGAGCTTGCAAACCGCATAGCTTCACCCTCCATATACAAGCTCCTAAACCCCGCGGAGTCAAAGCTTGAGCTCGTTGAAAAAGAGGCAGAAAAAGGGGACCTGGAAAAAGCCATAAAAGATTATGAGAAAGGCAAAAATTTCCACGTTGTGGCATTATACAATGATGGCAAATACCGCCTTGCAAAGCAAACAGAGAAAATAAAAGAAGGAGACCGGCTCATTATCCTAAGGGAGAACGGCTTCAAGCTCTTCTAATCTTTTATTTTCCTCAAATTTTTTCCTC
>JAZDKV010000082.1:0-2363 GCA_043802645.1 Microcaldota archaeon
ATCATTTAGTCAAGCTCCTTGAGAGAAAATTTCTTGGTTTTCTCCTTGCCGGATTTTATGTCCTTGAGCATTTTCCCCGCAGCGGCCTCAAAGAGTTCGTCCTCACTTACATGGTTGTTCTTGTCAAATTCATATACGCTAAGGCGCAGGGCTTCTGTTTTTGTCTTTGCATAGCCCTTGTTAATCATTGAGTTTAGGACTGTTTCAGTATATCCGCTTATTTCAAAATTTATGTTGCCCATTTTACCACTATAAGAATATTATAAGAAATTCTTATAAGCATTACGGGCTTATTCTGTGCCTGTCTCTTGGAAACATGGTAGCCTCTCGGATATTGTGAAGCCCGCAGATTTTCATCGTAAGGCGCTCAATTCCGATAGACCAGCCGGCATGCGGCGGAGCCCCCACTCTAAATGCGTCCACGTAGAATTTGAAATCTGCCGGGTTGCAGCCATGGAATTTTAGCTGCTTTTCCAAAAGCTCCGGGATGTGGATACGCTGGGCCCCGGAGGAAATTTCAAGGCCCCTATAAATCAAGTCGTATGCCTTGCAAATTTCAGGCTTGTCCTCGTGCGGCATGGAGTAGAAGGCGCGAATTTTCGTGGGCCACCCGGTTACTATGTATGCCTCCTCGCCCAAAATTTCGTTTAGCTTTGCCTCATGCTCGCGCGTAAAATCTTCTCCCCACTCCATCTTGGAGTCGTGCGAGTTTAGCTTCTCCACAAGGGAGGTATAAGTGTGCCTCTGCACTTTCTGGGGCACTTTGAGGGTTGTGCCAAGAGTTTCAAGCTGGGGCGCACAATTTTGCGAAATAGTGTTCAGAATGTGCAAAAAGGTCCCCTCAAGCACATCCACTGCCTCCTTGTCGGTGCAAAAGCCCATCTCAACGTCCATCTGCAATACTTCGTTTAGGTGCTCAAGGGTGTTGTGCTTCTCGGCCCTATAGACAGGGTATGTGATAAAGACCTTGTCCATTCCGCCGATGACCGCAAGCTGCTTATACAACTGGGGAGATTGCGCCAGATATGCCTTTTTCTCAAAATACTGCACCTCAAAGAGGTCCGCCCCTCCCTCGGTGGCGGCGGACACTAGGCAGGTGGGGTGTATCTCATCAAACCCGTTTGAGAAAAGGTAGCCTCTAAAGGCGTTTGCAACGTGCGCTTTGATTGTAAAAATTGCATTTGGCTCGGCCCTGCGCAAATCCACCGAGCGGTGGTCAAGGCGCGTGTCAAGCTCCGCCGGGACTTTTCCGGTAAGCTCAAATGGGACTTTGGCGGAAAGAGGGCCGATAACTTCAACTTTTGAGGGTATAAGCTCCACGCCGGATTTTGCGATTTTTGACTCTTTTACCTCACCCTCGACTGAAATGACTGTCTCTTTTGGGCAGGAGAGTGAGGCAAAATCCTCGGCTGCAAGCGCCCCTTCTTTTGCAAATATTTGTATTATGCCGGTCTTGTCGCGAAGGAGGACAAACTTCATTTTCCCCTTGTCGCGCACCTCGTGCACCCAGCCTGCAAGCTTTACTTTTTTTCCAATCTGGGATATGGCATCTTTTACATAATGGGTGCGGTACATCTGATCACCAATAAGCTACTCGATGAATACTTCAACATCCTTTTCAATCCAAGATTTTATAACAGATTGCAAAGTTTCCTTGCCGATATAGAGGCGCTTTCCGGGCGGCGGGCAGATGCGCACTTTGAGTTTTTCCTGCCCGTCCGAAAATGAGGCGTTTATTCCAATAAGGCGGGCGGGTGAGACAAGGTCTGAGACTAAGCGCTTTATGTCGTTGTCTTTTTTTACCACTCTCACTTTTCTCCCAAGGGCAAGCGAAATTGCAGAAACCACTTTTCCCCTTCGCCCGATTAGTATGCCGGGCTCGGAGTCTGTGAGGATTATTACCACGTCCCCAAAATCCGCGCTGTTTAGAAAGGAGGCTCGCGAGATGTTGTGGGTCTCGTTTATTCTATAGAGGATGCGCGAAATTTCAATATCAAGGGGCTTTATGGCTCCTGCGTCCGCTTTTTGCCTGCATTCCGGGCAGAGAGCCTTTGTCCATGCACAGGACTTGCAAATTGGGGTCAACAAGAAGCCTCACCTCCTCAAATGAGGAGGGGAGGGAAAATAAAAAAAGGGGTTGGGTTGGCTTTTTGCCTACTTTGAGAGGGTTATCTCCATTGAGGAGACCTTGGATTTTGTCCCGTCCTCGTTCTGGACTTCCTCAGTCATGATGTGGATGTTTGTAGGCTTCACTCCGGGCAAAAACCTTCCCCTTGCAATTTCTGCAACGTCTACGGCCTTTGAAATAAGTTTCCCTCTTGCTTTTACTTTTACCAAGGGAGCCCCCGAATTGAACTGGGTGA
>JAZDKV010000083.1:0-2866 GCA_043802645.1 Microcaldota archaeon
AGCCCTCGCGCGCTACCACTCAAAATTCTCCCATTCAAACGCCACAACCCAGGATTGGATTGGCTGCATGAACGAGGTTTCGGGAATAGACTTCAACCCCATGGCCCTCTCATGGCTCCACCAGCCCGGCTACCCCACAGTGCATGTGAAAAAAGAATTCAAAAATTCTACCCTGCGCCTAAAATTAAGGCAAAGCGGCTTTGAGAAAGCCCACTGGCATTTCCCCTTCTCTGCAACCCTTGTAAACAAAGAAGGCGATGACATATCCCACAAGCAAATATTCATAGATGAAGTTGAATCGGAAATAACATTTGAAAACATAAAAGAAGAGCCCGCCTTCATTTCCTTTGCGCGCGGCTACCTCTTCTACGGCAAGGTGGATTATGATTTCAGCCAAGAAGAGCTGTACTCAATGCTGCTGCACGATTCCGACTGCATAAACCGCCACATGGCTTTCTGCAAACTGGCGGACGATGAAAAAATGAAAATGCTTGGGGATGAAAAAGCCGCCCCATCCAAAAAATTCATAGAAACCTTCATGTCCCTGCTCTCCGACGAAAAATTATGCGAAAAAATGGGCACCTCAATCCTTGCCTTCCCCGAATCCGTTGAAGACAAAACGAAAAAGCACCAATACGAAAAACTCTACCAAATATCAAAAAAAATACGGCATGCAATAGCCTCAGATTACAAAAAAGAGCTCCTTGAAATCTACAAAAAATATGGCCAAAAACTGCAGGAGCTCAAAACTTCAGGCTCCTCATTCGTGCAAAAGAAGCTGCGCGAAATAAAACTGCGCTCGGTAAAAAACACCGCCCTATTCCTCCTCGCAGAGCTTGATGACGCGCAGGCCCACAAGCTCATTCTGGAGCAGTTTGAAAACCCGCCCGCCGCATCCGACAAATATGCCGCCTTTGCCATGGTTCTTGACTCATCAATCTCCCAAAAGGAAAAAATAATTGAGAAATACGAGGAAGAAGCCTCAAAGGATTTGGTGGAATGGGAGGTATTCCTTGCAAGAATCGGCGCAAACGACTCAGACGACCCGATAAAATTAATCAAGAAAATAGAGGGCTCAAAATATTTCCGCATAGAGCAGTCAAACGACCAGCGCATGCTCATGCGCTATGCATTCAACAAGAGAATATCATTGCTCACCCCGCAAGGCAGGGATTATTTGCAGCAAACAATAGCAAAGCTTGCAAAAATAAACGAATATTCCACAATGCACCTCCTCTCCGTTTTCTCAAAAATAAACGACTTTGAGCCGCAGTATCACGGGCCCCTAATCAAAATGCTCTTGCACATATTTGACTCATTGGATGAGAAAGCCCAGCCTGCAACCTGCAACACAATTCGCCGCCTCATTAAAGGCGCGCCGGACGCGCTCAAAGCCTATGAGGCAAAAAACGGCAAAATAGGGGCAAAATACGCTTAGTATTATAAACCGCCCACGCTCCCAAATATTTGGTTAGCATGGAAGACTTCACGCCGCCAAAAATCTGCCCGTTTTGCGGGGGGGAAATGCCCACAAAGAAGAATGCAAGCCCTTCTGCCCCCTGCACCTGCAATGACGATTCGGACAGCGCAGAGATTTACTAAACGCCTTTTTACACTCTCTTCCCAAACATTTTCTTCCCGAAACAAACCAGCCCAAAACCAAAATTATTCTTGCAATTTTTCCAACACAATCTAAAAATCCACGCGCACCCCAAGCCCGCTGCCAAAAACCCAATTAAAACCCCAAGCCAGCACAATCCAAACCCGCCCAAAACCCTAAACTCAAACGCCCGCAAGCCAAGCCCGCCACCAAAAAATCCATTCAAATCCAAAGGCGCGCGGGCGCACTATTAAATTGCTTCCTCCCCCTCTACTTCCATGAGCCTTACAAGAAGCCTCTTTGGCGCAAAACAGGCATACAAAACACTTGATAAAAAAGCCTCAATAAAGGCGCACGATAGCAAATCCGCCAACGAGCAGCACAAGAAGGGCGGCGAATACCTAAAATCTGCCATTTATGGCGGGCTTGACGGAACAATTACTACATTTGCAGTAGTAGCAGGCGTAACCGGTGCCGCCCTCTCTCCGGGCATAATTCTAATCATGGGCTTTGCAAACCTCATAGGGGACGGCATCTCAATGGCCGTAGGCGACTACCTCTCAACAAAAGCCGAGCGCGATTATTACAATGCAGAGCGCACCCGCGAGAGATGGGAGGTTGACAACTATCCCCAAGGCGAGAAAAAAGAAATGGTTGAAATATATGAGGAAAAAGGCATCTCCAGAAAAGATGCGCAAGCGATGGTAAAAACACTCTCAAAGCACAAGGAAGCATGGGTAGACGTGATGATGGCAGAGGAGCTCGGCCTAATAAAAGACGAATGCTCGCCGGTAAAAAACGCCCTCGTGACTTTTGCCTCTTTCTCAGTTTTCGGCTTCATTCCCTTGGCCGCCTACGTTCTCGCCCTCTTTGCCCCATCTATCTTAGAAGTTTCGTTTGAATCCGCCTGCATCCTCACAGCCTCCACCCTCTTTCTTCTTGGAGCGCTAAAATCAAGGCTAACCGAGCAGAATTGGGCAATTTCCGGCGCCCAAATGCTTGCCGTCGGCTCCCTTGCAGCCGCAGCCGCATATATAATCGGGCAATTTCTCGCCTCCCTCGCATAAGGTGAAAAAAATGAAATTAAAAATAGCATTTTTCCTCCTCTTCCTAGCGGCAATCTTCACTCCTATTTACGCAAAAGAATATTCCATTTCAAATGCCACCCTTGACTACTACCTTCTCAGTGACGGCTCTGTCATTGCAATAGAAAACATAACCTACATTCTTGAGTCCGGCTCCTTTACACAGCTATATCTCCAAAAG
>JAZDKV010000084.1:0-2878 GCA_043802645.1 Microcaldota archaeon
CGTTGAGAAATACAGCGGCTTTTATGCACATGCCTCAGATGCCCTTGCGCGCCTTGATAGGGCTCTGCAAGAAGAGTTTGGGCTCGTTCCGAAGACTGCGAAAATTGAAAAGGATATTTTACGGCTGGAGAATTTGAAAAATCTTAATGGGAATGCGAAGAATGTTGAGAAAAAAATGAAAGTTTTGAAGGGGCAAAAAAAGCTTCTGAACAATCTTTTGAAGTTTGAGCCTTTGAGCATGAACCATGAATACGAGAAATATTATATATTCAGAGTAAATGCCTCAAGGAGCTCGCGCATATTTACAAAGAAATTCAGCACGAAAAAGATGAGGATGAAGAATTAGCTTTGGCTATTGCACAATGCTTGCTTAGTGCGCACATGGATTTGCCAGAAACCCAAACCAAATGGATATAAGGGCGAGGGAAAATAAATACTTGGTGAAGTCTATGGCCAAGGTTATTGCACGCGCGCCCACAAACATTGCGGTTGTAAAATACTGGGGGAAGAACGAGAAATTTGAAGACTTGCACATACCCACAAAGTCATCCCTCTCTTTTACTGTGGATTCGCTTTATACTACTACTTCTATTGAGGCAAAAAACGGCTCCGGAAAATTGGATTTTTCCCTGAACGGGAAAAAAATAAGCGGAGATATGCCCGAATACGAATACGTGGGAAAATTGATGGGCAAACTGGAGCAGATTGCCCCCGAAGTGAAGAAGTACGATTATACTGTGGTGTCCGAGAATAATTTCCCCACTGCGGCAGGGTATGCGTCCTCGGCTTCAGGATTTGCCGCCTTTGCAAAGGCGATGGGAGGAATTTTTGAGAAATTGGAGCCGCAAGTGTATAGGAGGCATTTTGCAGATGACAAGAAGTTGTCAGTAATTGCAAGGCTTGGAAGCGGCTCGGCTACACGAAGCATTCCAAAAGAGGGAGGCTTTGTGATTTGGCACAGGGGGATAAGCCCGCTTGAGGAGGAAGAGATGGAGGGGGAGGAAGTTTCTGAGAAAAGTTTTGCGGAGAGCCTTGTTCCATACACGCACTGGCCGGAGTTGAGGATTATTTATGCAAAAGTACAGGCAGAGGAGAAGAAGGTAAAGAGCAGGGCAGGGATGAAGGAAACTATGCGCACTTATGACAAGTATTATGAGTGGACGGAGTATGAGGAGAAGGAGCTGGCTCCAAAATTGATTGAGGCCGTAAAGGCCAAGGACTTTGAGGCAGTTGCCCAAATTTCCATGGAGTGCTCGGATAATTTGCACGCGGTAATGGAAAAGACTCAGCCGCCAATTGTTTATTTGAATGAAGTTAGCAGGAAGATAATTGAAGAGGTTAGGAGGATGAATTCGGGCGGAGCGGTTAAATGCGCTTACACTTTTGATGCGGGGCCGAATGCAATCGTGTTTACGCTTGGGGAATTTGAGGGGGAAACAAAGAGCATGCTTGCCTCAATTGTCGGGGCGCAAAATATTGCGGTTGCAAGGCTTGGGCCGGGAGCGCAGCTTGTAAATTCCGAATTTGGCAAACTTCTGAGGTGAGATTATGACCAATGTGCCCGGCAAGATATTATTTTTAGGCGGATATTCGGTTTTGGAGAGGGGAAACCCTGCGCTCTCAATTGCCGTGTTTGGAGAGGGCGGAAAAGGCGTTGAGGCAAGGGCGGCTATTGGAAAGAGGAGAGTTAGGTGCCCTCAATTCGGGCTTGATTTTGAGCCGTCTTTGGAAAACAGGGAGCTTGTGAATATTGCTTATTTGGTTGCGCAGAAATATTTGGAGGAGAGGGGGGAATGGAGAGGGGATGTGGAAGTTGAGTTGGAGAATTCCCCCATATTCGGCTCTTCGGATGAGAAATCCGGGCTTGGAAGCTCGGCTGCGGCTACTGTGGCGCTTATTAGGGGGCTTTTTGAGGCGCAGGGAGCGGAGCAGCAAGTTGAGATAGTGCATAAACTTGCGCAGTATGCACATGCTATTTACCAGAAGAAAATAGGCTCCGGCTTTGACATTGCGACATCTGCCTATGGGAGGACCATTGAATATTGCAGGTATTCGCCAAGAAGCTTTTCTGTTTCTGAGAGGCTTGAGGATAATTTGAAAGATGTAGGCGCCATTGTGCAGGAAAAATGGGACTGGCTTGAAGTGAAGCCATTTGAAATTGCTTCGGGATATGAAATTTTGTTTTTCAACGTGAGGGGAGGGAAAACTTCTACCGTTTCGTCCGTGAGGGCGGTGCGAAAATTCATGGATGAGGAGCCTGCTGCATATGCGAAGATAATTTCTGCGCAGGCTGAAGCGGAGAGGCAGGCTCTTGCCGCCCTCAAGGCCGGGGATAGGGAGAAATTCAGGGATTTTGTGCACGATGCAAGGGAGGCGGGCAGGAAGCTGCAGGATGCAACTTCCGAGATTGCAAGCGATTTTACCCCTATTGAGCCTGCTGCGCTTGGGCGGGTAATTGATGAGGCTGAGGGGCTTGAAGGAGTTGTTGCCGGGAGGTGCCCCGGGGCAGGGGGCTGGGACGGCCTTGCTTTTTTGGTTGAGAAGGGCTTTTCCGATTGGGAGAGTATTGGGGCTTTTGGCACGCAAGAGGGGCTTGTGCTGCACAGGGTGGGGCTTGAGATTGCCTGAAACATGTTTAATAAGTTAGTGCATTTTAACTCTAAGTATGCAACTTGAAACAATTGAGAATTATTGCAAGAATATACTTGCCATTGACAAAGGAGATGGGGCAAAGTCCGTGGACATTGCAAGCTCCCTTGGAATTTCAAAGATTTCAGTTTCAATTACCCTGCACAAATTGCTGGATGAGGGCTACATTGACATGAAGAGGTATGGCAGGGTCAAACTTACCGAGAAGGGAAAGGGCATTGCCAAGAAA
>JAZDKV010000085.1:0-12481 GCA_043802645.1 Microcaldota archaeon
GCAAGCATGGTTTTTGTAACCTGCGGGCTTGGGGGAGGCACCGGAACCGGCTCTGCGCACGTTATTGCCGAGTCTGCAAAGAATGCCGGTGCCCTTACGATTGCGGTTGTTACCCTGCCCTTTGAGTCAGAGGGGCGGGTAAGAATGCAGAACGCCCTTGAGGGGCTTGAGAAGTTGAGAAGGCACGCGGACACAGTTGTGGTTATTCCAAACGACAAGCTGCTCATGGTTGCCCCGGATTTGCCGCTTAACACGGCGTTTAAGGTCTGCGACGAGGTTTTGGCGTCCGCGGTAAAATCAATTGCGGAGCTTGTTACGCGCGCGGGCCTTGTGAATTTGGACTTTGCGGACTTGAGGACCATCCTCTCAAGCGCAGGATGCGCCGTGGTTGGAGTGGGAGAATCTTCCCTTGAGTCAAAGTCCGAGCAGAGGGCGCTGATTGCGGTTGAGATGGCCCTCAATTCCCCGCTTTTGGACGTGGATGTTTCAAGCGCGCACCGCGCCCTCATAAACGTGGTTGGCGGGGATGACATGACGCTCAAGGAAGCAGAGCTCATAGTTTCAGAAGTTGCAAAGCGCATTGACCAGGGCGCGCACATCATTTGGGGCGCGCGGGTTGAGAAGCAGCAGAAGAAAAATATGATTCGCGTGCTTGTGGTTATTGCCGGCACCAAGTTCCCCCAGTATGAAGTCGGGGGGATGAAGGCTATGGCTCAGGGCGGGGTTGAAAACCTTGAGCTTGACCTGATTTCCTAAGGTGAATTCATGGATATTGCAGCAGAAATTCGCAAAATGGTAAGAGTTCTCAAAGTCGCCACCAGGCCCAACCAGAAGGAGTTTGTGCAGATGGCAAAAGTCACTGCGGTCGGAGTCGCCGTGATGGGGCTTTTGGGAGTTATCATCGCAGCGGTATTTTCGGCATTTGAAAAATTGTGAGGGATGGATATGCCCATATATGCGTACAGAGTAATTGCAGGACAGGAAAAAATAGTCATGGAGATGCTCTCAAAGAAAGTAAGAAACGAGCATTTGCCAATTTATGCCATAGTGCATTTTGAGGACATGAAGGGCTACATGATTGTTGAGGCCGAGAATGAGATGGCGGTGCGCACGGCAGGCATGAGGATACCCCACATAAAGGGAGTCTTGGACAGGCCTTTGTCAATTGCGGACTTGGAACCCATGATGGTGGCGGCTGCAAAGCCCATGTCGCATGTTGTCTCCAAAGGGGACATAGTGGAGCTTATCTCCGGGCCATTTAAGGGCGAGAAGGCGCGCGTAATCAGGATTGACGACAACAAGGATGAGCTCACGGTTGAGCTTACCGAGGTTGCCGTGCCGATTCCGGTTACGATTAAGGCAAACACGATAAGGCTTAGGCAGAAGGCGGAAGACGCCACTGCTTAAGGAATTTTTTTCATTTATTTGTTATTTGGCGGCTTGGCTGCCTGTTGCTTTTTTGCCTTGGATTTTCTTTTTTGCCCGGGCTTGGGTGCCTATTGGTTTAGGCTGCCCCCATTTGGCAGTGGCTTGGGGGATTTATGCCCTTCGGGCTTGTTTTTTAAATTTAGCTTATGACGATATAAACGGTGGTTGATTTGGATTTTGGCTATATGGGAAGGACTTGGATAAATGCGATTACCAAGCCGATGGAGACCCTCAAGAAAGAGGTGAAAAACGACAAGGGCATGGCAGACGGCTTTGTTGCTTATCTTATTGCGGCTTTTGTGGTCGCTCTTGCCTGGTTTGCAAGGGGCATAATATCCACCCTTGGAACGGACATTTTGTTCCCGGCGCTTTTGGCTGGCGCGATATTCGTGCTGGCGATTGTAGGAGGCTTCATATCCCTGGGCCTGATTCATATTGTAGCCAAGATATTCGGGGGCAAGGCAAATTTCGGAAAATTCTATTACGTGACTTCCACATTTTCCGCGCCTATTGCCATACTCTGCACCCTTCTGGACCTCGTCCCGTGCATTGGCTGGCTTCTGGCTTTGATTCTTGGGGTTTATGGAATCTGCCTTGCGGTAATTACGCTTGAGAAGCTGTATGGCTTTGGTGCGATTAAGGCTATTGCGGTGTTCCTGCTGCCAGGAATAGTTTTGGCAGTCATTTTGGTGGTGATAATGGTTGTCCTTATTGGCACAATGACGTCCGTTGCGCTGCTTGGCTTCATGCCGGGGCTTTCCGGAGATGCTATTATAGCCCAGTCGGACTCCTACTGGAGGGGAACTGCAAGGCCGTTTGCAATTTTGGAGCACTCGCAGGATGGAGGAAGCAGGGAGTTGACGATGGTCATCCAGAATGTGGATGCGGACCAGCGTGAAATAACTGCGATAAACGTTGCAGATGCTTCCGGCTCGGGAATTAGCGGGGATGCGAGCACTTATCTCTCTACTGGAGCAAACAGGTTCTTCTCATCAGGGGATAAAAAGATGGTTCCGGTTGAGCTTTCGGGAACCTGCACGAGCGGGACCGTTTATGAGTACAACGTGGACTTTGCCTACAACACGGGCTCTATAAACGGGCTTACGCAGTACGGGGAAAAGACGCTCATTGGCAAGTGCTACTGAGTTTTTTCTTTTTTATTTTTTCTTCTTTTTGCTTATTTTTTCTTTTTCTTTGAGAAATAAACTGCCGCGGCTATTGCAATTATTGCCAAGAGGATGAGCCCAAGAATCGGCAGTATGCCGAAATCCTGCCTTGTGGATACTTGCAGTTGCGCGGGGTAATAGCCCGCTTTTCTTGCGGTAATCGTGAATGCGCCTGAGGCGGGGGCAGTAAGTTCGTACGGGCTTGAGGCGGTGTAGTTTTTGCCCATGAATTCAAGGAGCACGCCCTGCGTGTCATAGCCTTGGGAATTTCTTATATAGACGGTGAATTTCTGGCCGGGCTCAGGGTATTTTGGATATGCCTGAATGCTCATGTTCAGCTTTCTTGCCCCAAGGGAGAGTATGGGCTGGGTTTTGTATTGCATGGCATCACTCTCGCGCAGGCCCTGCGAATCGGTTGCAATGCACTGCATGTCCACCAGGGCAAGAGGCTCCTGCGAGAGATCCAAATCGTATTCAAAGGTGCTTGAGTTTCCAAGTATTTTTGTGGGGTATGGCTTTGAGTTTATTATGAGCTGGACGGAATCAGTGCCGCTGAAGGCAAACGCGCGGGCGCGCAGGGTTATCTCCTGTGAGATTATGTCGGATGAGCGCGGGTAGTCTATTGTGCATATTGGGGAGGCATAAATTGCCCAGAGGGAATTGTCGCGGGTTGCTGCCAGGATTGTGCGCGCATCGCCTGCTATGCTTATGCTGTCCACCCAATCAGTTACCTGGTAGTCAAAGACAAGCGAGCCGTCCTGGGCGGAGAGGGCTGCGATGGAGTTGTTTTGAGTGCCAAAAATTGCTATTGCCTTGCCGTTGCTCTCCAGTATTTTTGGGGAGGCCCATACATGGCCTGAGATTTGGGTTTGCCAGTTCAGCTTTCCGGTTTGCGAATTTAGCGAGAGCACGTTTCCGCCGTTTTCAGCTATGATTATTGAGCCTGCATATCCGGCGGGGTTTGACATGAGCCAGCCGCTAACCGGATATGACCATGCAAGCGAGCCGTCCTGCGAATTTAGGGCAAGGAGGCTTGAGCGGGTGGTGGGGACATAAACTTTTGAGCCGATTGGAGTGGGGCATGATTTGTATGTCGGGCCGGTGGTTGCGGACCAGAGGAGGCGGCCGTCCTTTGAGTATGCGCTTGTGGAATCTGCGCCTGACACGTAGATTGCGGTTGAGTCTGCGCTTGCGCATCTGCCGTTTGAGAGCTTTCTCTCAAATACCATGGCGCCGGATTGTTCCGAGAGGGCTACCAGCCTGCCGCCATATACGGCATAAATTGCTCCGTCGTAGTATTGCAGCCAGTTGAGGCTTGAGTTCTGGGCTGCCCCCTGTGCCTGTGCTTGGCTTTGTGGCTGGGCTTGGGATTGAGCCTGAGGTTTGGCGATGGGTTTTTGCTGCGGATATTGCCACACGAGCTGTTGGGTGGAAAGAGAATAGGCGTATATTGTGCCATCGCTTGTCCCTGCAAAGAGAATGTTCCGCCCTTTTTGGAGAGGGACAGTTGTCGGCGAGTGGAGAGATGCAATTACGCTTGAGGTTGCGTCCGTTGAGCTTATTGAGTAGAGAAGGCCGTCCTGCGTTAGGGCATAAATTTGCGCGCCGTTTGAGATGGCCTCGCCTGAGAGGGGGGCTGAAAATCTTGTTGCATCCTGCCAGCGGGAGCCGGCAAAAAGAAAGCCTGGCAAAAATAAAATGGAAAATAGAAGGAAAATGGATAACCTCATTTGCTTGCACCAAGCAATGAGTCGTAATCGCCGTTAATAAGGCTTTTTCTTGCCTCTTTCGGGTCTTTGCCCTCAACGGTTACGCCCATGGAGACGCAGGTGCCGATTACCTCGGAGAGCTGGTCTTTTATGTTTTTTGCAAGGCTTGCACTTGATTTTGCCTTTGCAACTTTTATCGCCTGCTCAATCTTGAGGTTGCCCACTGTTTTTGCGTCTTCGGCGCCGCCTTTTCTTCCCACTTCTATGCCAAGCTCCTTTTTCACCATCTCGGAGGTTGCCGGGGAGCCGACTTCAAAGCGCCATTTTTTTGTGGCTTTGTCCACTATGACTTTTACCGGCACTTTTATGCCCGTAAATGCGGCCGTATGCTTGTTTAGGTCGGCTACCAGGGCGCCAATATTTACTCCCATGGGTGCAAGGGCCGGTGCAAGGGGCGGGCCTGCGGAGGCTTTTCCCCCCTCAACTATAGCGTTTATTGTGGTTTCTGCCATTGAAATATCACCTAAAATAGGGTTTGGTTTGATGATGGTTTAGGGTTTTGTATGTTTATATGGGTTTTGGAACTATTGGCGCGGCGTGAGGCGCGATAAAAGCTCTTTTTTAATCGCCTCCGAGGACTCGTAAGTAAGCCCGTCTATGTGGGCAGTGAGGGTGGACTGGCCTGATGCCGTTGAGACGTGCAAATCGTAGAGGCCGAAAATCTGGTCAAGGGGGTCCTGGTCCACATAAACATCTTGTATGCGCGAGAATGGCAAAGTGGTTTCTCCGTATGTGAAAACTCCTTCCTTGATTATGAGGTAATTTGATGAGAGGTCGTAGAAATAGCGGTTGAAATGCGCCTGCTCATACGAGTAGAGGATAAGGGCGCAAAAGCCGAAGAGAAGGAGGAGGACTCCGGCAGTGGAATGCACCCCTATTATGGGAAGGAAGAGGGAGGAGAAGAAAAATAGGGCCACAGCCGTTGCAGAGGCAAGTGAAATCAGCCCGGCAAGGGCCTTTTTTACAATCTTCTGGGGGCTTATGGGCCATTTTTTGCAGGCCGGAGGCCCCGATGCGGCTTTTTTCATAGGCAAGGTATATCAGGTAGGCTTTTTATACGTTGAGAATAATAATTGAAAGTTGAGAAATTTATGCTTTTTTGTATGAGTTGATGCGCTTGGAGAAAAATTATGATGTCATTGTTGTAGGAGCAGGCCCGGGAGGGTCCTCCATCGCCGCTTATCTTGGAAGGGCGGGCTTGAAAACTCTTTTACTGGACAAGGCGAAATTTCCCCGCGACAAAACCTGCGGAGATGCGCTTTCGGGAAAATCCATGACTGTGGTGCGCGAGCTTGGGCTTGTTAGCGAGATTGAGAAGCTGCCTCACGCAAAGATTAGCGGAGTTACCTTTTCCTCGCCTTCCGGAAAAATCGCAACCGTGCCTTTCCCAAAATCCGACCCGAACAGGGACGGGGGGACGGGATACTGCATGAGAAGGATGCACACGGACAACATGTTTTTCAACGCCGCCAAAAAGACAAAAAACGTGGACATAATTGAGAGATTTTCGGCAAGCGAGGTAATTATGGAGAACGAGTATGCGGTTGGAATTCGGGGGATAGAGCTTGCGGACAAGGAGAGGAAGCTGTCAGAGTTCAGGGCTAAAATTATCGTCGGCGCAGACGGGGTAAATTCGGTTGTGGCAAAATGCGTGCTTGGAGAGAAGGCGGCGCTTGAGCCAAAGCACACATGCGATGCCCTGCGAGTATATTATGATGGCATAAGCGAGATGACGGACAACATTGAGATTCACTTTTTTGAGAGCATACAGCCGGGTTATTTCTGGATTTTCCCGCTTGAGGGCGGCAAGGCAAACGTCGGCCTTGGGCTTGTGACATCGGACTTGCAGAAGAAGATGAAGAATGAGAAGAAAAATCTGGTGAGCATGCTAAATGAGGCAATTGCAAACGAGCCCGTGATTAAAGAGAGGTTTAGGAATGCAAAGCCCGAGGGGCCGATTACAGGCTGGAGGCTGCCCTTTGGCTCCCAGAGAAAGCAATTGGCCGGAAACGGCTGGGTGCTTGTGGGAGATGCGGCGTCCCTTGTTGACCCGTTCTCGGGCGAGGGAGTAGGGAACGCGACAACTGCGGCAAGGCTTTGCTCCAAAGTTATTGCGGATGCGATTGCAAAGGGGGATTTGAGCAGGGAGAATCTCTCGGGATATGAAAAGAGGCTTTGGGAGGAGATAGGGCCGGAGCTTGACACGTCTTACAAGATGCAGCAAGTAGGGCGGATAAAGTGGCTGCTTGACAAGGTAATTGAGAAGGCGGCTACAAAGAGCGAAATACGCGAGCTTATAGCCGCCTCGCTTGCAAACGAGAAGGCAAAACGGAGCTTTGAGAACCCGCTGTTTTATTTGAAGATTTTGTTTTCTTAATGGCTGAAAAAGAAAAATTTAACAGCAATGTGCAGACTTTGGCAATGGCTTAAAAAGTAGAAAGGAATACTGATAGGTGGTGCGAACATGGAATTAGTATCTATTCGTGACATGCCATATGATTTGAGAGTACTGCTTCTGCAGGAGTTGGGGTACAATGCAGATAATAAAGGTTATGTGATAGATAATGATGGAAAGAGAATTGTAGACAAGTACGTCGAGAGAGAGGTAACGGTAAAAAATATGGTAATAGTTCCTGGCAGTACCCTAATTTTGGATGACAACCCGATAAGTATCGCTTCATATGTTGACGAATACGATGTTTCTGTGTAGGTATGGACATGAGTGGCTTGGAGGATATGGCTGCAGGGGCGGCTATGGGTGCAGTAGCGAAGGAAGGGCTGGAGTTGGCGATGAAAGGAGGGGGTGGGGCGTTAAGATTTGGCATAGATAATGTAAAGGCTCTTGCATTGCAGTTTAAGGAGGGTGTTGATCTTTCTTTTGTGGGGAAGGAGGATTTACAGGGCTACGCTCAAGCGTCGAAAACACCTGAATATGCGCTTGTGAAGAGATATATTGATAGTAGGAAGTTCAGATCAATAATGCTAGTCGGTATAAAGCTAAAAAGAATGGAAAGGAACAAGGAATTTGATAAAATCAATTTAACAAAACAGAAGGTATATGGCTATTCGGGCAAGGATGGAAAGAGACTGGCACAGTTCGTACAAAGCGGGCTTTTTTTGAGATCGTGGAGTATTTTGGTTGGGGACTCGGAAAATGATATAGACATCAGGAAGAAGGTAAATTATATAATAGAAGATTTGGACAAATATGTAGAATTCGTTGAGACTCACTCGGATAGTGAGGCTATGTCTAGGGAGATATACACTCGAATAGTAGCCAACAGACCCCCATTATATATGCTGGGAGCCATAGGAGACGCTATTGCCACTGCCAAAAAAATAGTCCAGAATCTCAAGGAAAAGCAAATAATAGATTACGACTATGATGAATCTATTACTGAGGGAGCATATTACGTATTTATAAAAAGAAAAGAACTGTAGGGGCTCCAGACATAATGTCAGTTTAATTCTTCGGGATTTGCTAATAGATTGGACGAATGATTTGTTGAGAAAGCCTTCAGAATGACTCTAAATTCTTATTTTTGAAAGCATTGCCTCAAGATTTTCTTTCATCTGCGGGCTTAGCTGCGCGGATGGCCTGAAAACTTCTTCGTAGAAATGGGCAAGGACTTTGTAAGTTGCACTTTTGTCAAGCTCTTTTGAGTGCTCAAAATATTGGCGGGCGGTTTGCTCGTCGCCGAGGATTGTGAATAGGACGCAAAGGGCGGAGGAGACTTCCGCATCTTCGGGCTGCATGGCGTGCACGTATTCAAGGGACTCTTTTGCCTCCAGGTATCGTCTAAGGGCGATGAGGGTGTAGCCCATGAGAAGCCAGATTTCGGGCTGTTCGGAATTTATTTGGGCGGCTTTTGCCAAAGACGAGAGGGCGTCATCGTATTCCTCCATCATGTAGTGGACTTTTGCTTTTACAAACCAGACTATGGCGTCTTTTGGGTCCATGCGGGAGAGTTCCTGCGCGGAGAATTTTGCCTTGTCTGTCTGCTTTGCTTTCAAGTAGCTCTGGGTCCGGGCGATGAGGCTATCCTCAAGGTCATCAGTCATAATCTTGGCTACATACGTGAAGTATTAAAATGGTTGGGGGCAAGTAGTTGGATATGCCGGAAAGCATGAGAACCCCGCAGATGGGCGCTGTGCGCGCAAGCGATTCAAAGAGGGAGAGGGCACAGTTTGAGGCGCTCAAACGCTCGCTTAACAATATAGACTCATGGGAATTGGCAGGCGCCTCGTGGGACGAGGGCATAGTGATGAAATTTTCGGAGAATTTCTCGCAGGGCAAGGCTGAGCTGTTTTTGAGAGTTGGCGCCTGAGGGAGAAAAATCTTGCAGGGCGCAGAGCTGTTTTTGAGAGTTTTTGCCTAGGAAATATTTTTTTGGCGCGGGTTAAATTTTTGAAAATTTTTGGGTTTTAGAAGAATGCCCCCAAGAATCCGTGCAGCACCGCTTTTATTGCAAAATATATGACATAGGCAAGGATTGCAAGCGGCGGCATGTATTTTAGCCCGTAGAGGACTTTTCCTTCCGAGATGATTCCTATGAAAACGGATACGAGGGTGGCGGTGCTGATAATTACTACAAGCGCCATCTGGTTTACAAATTCCGGCTCAAGATTTAAGGTGGGCGCCATCATTGAGCCGACTGACGAGGCCGTGTCCCCGCTTATGTTTGCCTGAAGGCTTGAGAAGATTGAGAGAAACTCGGTTGAAATTGCAAGAAGGACCGGCAAGCCCCCTACCAATATGAAAACAAGAAATATCGTATAGGTGCGCGTGTTGAGCACGGTTTCTTTTCGTATTTCCTCCAAATCGCGTATTTCGTCCGCGGCAGTCTCAAGAAGGCTTGCAAGCTTTCCTCCAGAGCGCAGGCCGTTTTCAAAGAATGCTATGGTGCGGCGCAATATGGGGGAGTCTATGTGGCGGGTGAGCGCGGAGATTGCGTCCGTGAAGGATTCCGAGCCGAGGGAGTATGCGCCTATGCGCTTTACCTCTGACTCAAGCGGGCCGAATTCGGGCCTTGCTGCGGACTGGAAGGCAGCAAAAGGAGTAAGCCCCGCGTGCATGTGCGCGGCTACCATGAGCAAAAAGTCCGGCAAGACTTCCTCAACCCTGCGCGTGCGGTCGTGTATTACGTAGTAGAGGTGGAGGTATACAAATGTGAGAACGCTTGCAAATGCGAGGGCGAAGGAGAGTATCATGTATCCGAACATGAATGGAAGGTTGAAGTGGGAAGGGGCCCCAAAGCCGATGTCCGAGGCAGTTATTACTGAAACGATGATTGGGGCTAATGAGAAGAGAATTCCGGTGCCAAAGGCAAGGAGGAGGTGGGAGCCAAGCCATATTTCTGTTGGCTGCTCAAGGCCTGCAAAGGTGAGAAGCTTGGCCACAGTGGTGCTGTCCTCGCGCTGGACGGTCTGCACGAATTTTCTGCGTATAGTTATTTTTGCCATTTATTCTCACTCGTACATCTTTGGGCGGCGCACTGAAACGTAGCCGATAATCATTATCTGGACAAATACTCCAAGCCCTATAAGCCCCATATATAGCTCGGGAGTTATTCCAAGCACCCCGAAAACTGAAAATATTACAAGAATTGTGGTGCCTACTGTCGGCAGGACTGCGGCTGCAAGGAGGTATATGAGGACGATGAAGTTAAGCTCTGCGTTGTAGGCTTTGATTTGGCGCAGCTGGTAATCTACGAGCAATTTGATTATTCCCTTGAGTGATTTTGTGAGGTTTGCCCCGGAGCGCATGGCAGTCACAAGCTGCCATGCCATTTTTTTTATGTACTTGCTCTGGTTTCTTACCGCCATGTTCTCAAGGGCGGTGGTAAGGGAGGTGCCGGAGCGCGCCTCGGAAACTGCCTTTTTGAATTCAACTGAGACCTGCCCGTAGTCCCCGTCCGCGACGTTTGCAAGGGTTTGGTAGAGCGGAATTCCGGATGAGACCTGAATTAGCATGTCCCGGCTTGCAAAGACTAAGCCCCTGTCTATTTTTGTGGCGACTGACTTTGAGAGAATTCTTGGGTAATACATGTGGAGCATGAAAAGCCCGCCGCCCACAATTACAAATGAGAGAAAGGGAAGCCCTACGTTTAGGGGAAATGCAAACTGGCGCACCACTGCTATTAGGCCGAGAAAGAGCGAGATGAAAAATGCAAAGGCAAGGGCCGAGAAAACTGCACCGACTGCATAGTGGGTCGCCTGCAGGTCTATCTGGGCGTTTGAGAGATCGTACTGCAAGCCGGGAAATAGGACAGTTATTCTGGTTCCAAGGCCCCTAAAGCGCGCGCCAAGCTGAGATATTGTGTGAACCGGCAAAAATAGCAGCCCGACCCGTTGCATTTGACCGCCTATTTGCTCTCTTGGGCCTTTGCGCCCATGCTCTCAAGATTCTCCCTGGCTATTTCGTAAATCTCATCCGGGTTTGAATAGTAGAGGGAGAAAATGTTGCCTACCGCGTCTATGTCGGTTATTTTGTTTTTTATCATCCATTGGAGTATGGTCTGGCGCTTTTTGTTGTCCTTTTGTATCTGCTCTTTCGTCATGCCGGTGTGCAGGTTCAGCTCCTTGTAAAAACGCACTGGCTCGGAGACCTTCTCCCAAGTGTCGTTTCTTGGGCGCCACCTGAAAATTATATTGGGTTCAACGGCCGCCGTGCCCGTGCCTTCGGCGACTTCGGCAATTTCAAGAGTGCGCCTTAAATTGCGCCTGCGGTCCCTAAACTGCACGATTAGAAGATGGAGTGTGTCCAAATCAGTTGCGGGCAGGTTTATGGGCGGGTTTGTCATCCTGCGCAGGGCCTGAACTGCGGTATCTGCGTGGAAGGTGGAATATACTGAGTGGCCAGTGTGCATTGCCTCAAAGGCAACTTCTGCCTCGCGCTGCTTCCTAATTTCTCCGACCAGTATGCGGTCGGGGCGCATACGCAGGGAGGTGACTATCAGGTCAAGCATTGTGACCTGCCCCTGCCCTTCAGGATTTTTTTGGCGGGTGAGAAGAGGCACCCAGTTCCACTGGTGGGAGGGGAGCATAAGCTCATGGGTGTCCTCAATGGTTATGAGGCGCTGGTTTGGGGGAATGAAAGAGGCAAGGGCGTTTAGGGCCGAAGTTTTTCCGGATGCCGTTCCCCCTATGACCATCATGTTTAGCTCGTAGTGGAAGGCCTGCCAGAGCATGGCGGCCATCTCAAGGTTCATTGTGTGGTATGGCTCGGCTATGAGGCGCACGATTGTCCAGGGGATTCTTGCAAAGCGGCGGATGGTGATTGTGTTTCCGTGCGAGGATATTGGGGAGAGGGTTGAGCAGACACGGTCCCCTGTTTCAAGGCGGGCGTCAAGGATTGGGGTGAGGGTGGCTATCTGGCGCCCAACGCGCCGGGCTATTTGGGAGGAATAATTGAATATGGCGGACTCGTCGGGCATGTAGATGTTTGTTTTCATCCAGCCATATTTTCGGTGGTATACGGCTATTGGCTGCCGTGCGTTGTTTACTGATATTTCCTCAAGCTGGTCATCGCGGTTTAGAAGGTCAAGCTCGCCAAGCCCGAACATGGAGTGCAGAAGGAGGCCGGAGAGCATCTCGGTGGTTTCTACGCCAAGCTCAAAGCGCGTGAGGAATTTTTTTATGCTGTCGCTGAATTTGTCGCGCGTGGAAATCATTTTTTCCACGTCCGAGACCTCGGAGGCCTCCGGCGGGACGTCTTTTATGAGCTGCTCTTTTATCTGGTCAAGAAAAATCCGCGTTGGCACGGAGAGGTCCACCAGCGATATTTTGTAGAGCTTGTATTGCTCGTAATCTATGAGCTCCACGGTTGCTGGCACGGCGTCGGCTTTGAAAGTATATGCGTCTATTATTTTGCGGCTCTTTTGCTCGTCTTCCTCCCCTTTTTTCTCTTTTGGGATTTTTATGAGAGTTACCTGGGGCTTTTGCATTACGTTTATCGGGTAGTTTATTTGGGCAATGCCCGCCTGCTCCATTACAGAAGAAATGGCCTCGGTTGCCTCCACCGAGATTTGGAGGACTGAAGCCACGCGGTTTATCGTCGGATTTTTCTCGGTTTTAAGCTCTGAAATGAATTTGTCTATCTTGGTCGTGAGCATATTC
>JAZDKV010000086.1:0-2412 GCA_043802645.1 Microcaldota archaeon
CACCTTGAAATGTATAGGACTATGAGAGGAAAAAGAAGGTGAGGATTATAAATAAAACGGTTTTAGCCCTGCTGCGGCGATACTGGCTGGCTTTGGCTCTTTTTGTTCTTTAGGCACGCGGCAAAAAATGATACAAAGAGAGGGGCGGGGCGCTCAAGGCGGGATTTTAGCTCGGGGTGGGCTTGGGTTCCCACACCCCATCCGGATGGCCATTCAACCATTTCAACTATTCGCCCGTCGGGGGAGAGGCCGGAAATTATAAGCCCCGCCTTTTCAAGAAGGGGCACGTATTCGTTGTTTACCTCAAGGCGGTGGCGGTGGCGCTCGGATATTTTATCCTGCCCGTAAGCCTCGTGCGCCTTTGTGCCTTTTTTGAGCACGCAATCCCATGAGCCAAGGCGCATTGTTGCACCCTTGTCTTTTATGCCCCTCTGCTCGGGCATCAAATCAATTACGGGGTATTTTGTGTCCTTGTCCATCTCGGTTGAGTGGGCGCCCTCCATTTTGGCGACGTTTCTTGCATATTCCACGACGCATAATTGAAGGCCGAGGCAGAGGCCCAGAAATGGAATGCCGCTCTCCCTCGCATATTTTATGGCCTGAATTTTTCCCTCAACGCCGCGCGAGCCAAAGCCGCCGGGCACAATTATGCCGTCGTACTTTCCCAAAAGCTCCGCGGGCTTTGAATCTTTTTCTAAAAGCTCAGTGTCCACAAAGTCTATTTGGACGGAACAATTGTTTGCAGCCGCGGCATGCTTGAGCGCCTCCTCCACGGAGACATACGCGTCTTTTACTGCGACGTATTTTCCGCTTATGGCTATGTTTAGCTGTGTTTTTGAGGATTTTAATTTGGTTACAAGTGAGGACCACTCCTTGAGGTCCTCCTCTTTTGGCTTGAGGCCGAAATTTGCAAGAAGGCGGCTTGAGAAATCCTGCTTTTCCAATACAATGGGCAGCTCATAAATTGTGGAGAGGGGCGGGTCGTCAAAAACGTCTTCTGGCGCAACGTTGCAGAACATTGAGATTTTCTCGCGCGCCTCTTTGTTGAGCTTCTCGTCTCCCCGGCAGATTATCATTTTGGGATTTATCCCCATGCTTGTGATTAGGCGGTTTGCATGCTGTGTGGGCTTTGTTTTAGGCTCGCCTTTGTTGAGGGATGGGACAAAGCTAAGCTGCACGAATAGGATGTTCTCGCCCTCTTCCTGTCGCATCTGGCGCATTGCTTCTATGAAGTAGTTGTTCTCAAGGTCGCCTACCGTGCCGCCTACCTCCACTATTACAAAATCGGAATTTGCGGCCTCGCCTACACCTCGCACCCATTTTTTTATCTCGTCTGTGAGATGCGGGACTATCTGGACATCGCGCCCAAGATAGCCGCCGGCCCGCTCTTTTTCTATTATTTTTTTGAAAAGCTTGCCGCCGGTAATTGAATTTTCCCCCGCCAAATCAAGGTTTAAGTAGCGCTCGTATGTGCCGAAATCCATGTCGCACTCGGTGCCGTCATCAAGGACGAAGACTTCCCCGTGGCGAAATGGGTTCATTGTGCCGCAGTCCACGTTTAGGTAGCCGTCAAATTTTATCGGGGAGACGCAATAGCCTTGCGATTTGAGCAGTTTGCCGATGGATGCGGAGAGAATGCCCTTTCCAAGCCCGGACATCATGGAGCCTAAAACGATGATATATTTTCTTTTTTTCTCAGGCATATCAGATTATGGCTGGCAGGATTTATATAATCTGCGGGTTTCTTTGCAAAAGTATAATAACTAGTTGTTACAAATAGAACATATGCCAACCGTTGCCCACGTCGTAAACAAAATTGTGCGCTCCCACCCGCAGCTTGAGCAGTTCATAGAATTGGACCTCGTTTCATTTCATAGGCTTGCGCGCTATCTGAAGCCGAGAATTGAGGGAGAGCTTGCAAAAGAGGTGGATTCTGGGGCCATAGTCATGGCGCTATCCCGGATGAGGGATCGGATGGGGAGCGGGCGGGTTGAGAATTTGCGCGCCATACACCTTGGGGGGATGAGAGTTTCCCTGCGCTCGGACTACTTGCAGATTGATATACGGCGGGGGCTTAGGACGGCACAGAAGCTTCTTGAAGTGCAAAAAATAGCCTCGGCGCACCAGAACGAGATTCTCTCAATTACACAGTCCGTGAATGAGGTGACGATAATTACTTCTGCCTCGCTTGAGGCGGATTTGCTTTTGGCGCTTAGGGGCGAGAAGATATTGAATACGGAGAAAGAGTTGAGCCTTCTTGTGCTCTTTTTTGGGGAGGAGCTTCTGTATCAGCCGGGCTTTTTTGACAGGGTGCTGCGCGAGCTTGCCTGGGAGAACATAAACGTTTACGAGTTGATTTCCACGCTTACGGAATTTATAGTCGTGCTAAAGGACGAGGATGCGCCAAAGGCT
>JAZDKV010000087.1:0-5865 GCA_043802645.1 Microcaldota archaeon
TTTTATGGAGAAGAGTTTTTTTGAGCCTATGCACCCCCTCTTTGAGAGAAGGTGCGTGAGAGTCTTGTTTGATAGCGGGCCCCACGTAACGTAGTCCTTTACCTCATCAAGCATTCCCTGGTAAGACTCGTTTAGCTGTACGAGAGTTGCCTGGTTTGAGCGCTTTAGGTTGAGCATAAAGACCGTGTCCCTGCGCTTTGGATTCATGCCTGTAAGGCCGCGCACGCGCACAATTGCTATCAATTTGTTTTGAGCCATAAATACCACTTGAGTCTAGGAGCCTGCGGCCGGCTTTGCGGCATCGGCCTCCTCTTGCTGCCCGCCCTGCGGGGACGAGATTTTGGCGGCATCGGCACCCTTTGCGCCCATCTCGGACCAGTCCCCGTGATATTTCATAGAGCTAAGTGAGGAGAGGGCATTAAGGGTTGCCATTGCCATGTTGTAAACATTTCGTGTCCTTCCGCGGCTAAATGACCACGCATTCTTTATTCCGGCATAAGTGAGGACTTTTTTGACTATGGGGTTTGCCGCAAGGCCCACACCGCGCGGAGCAGGTTTTATTGTGACTTCAACCGAGCCGTTTTTTCCCACGACTTTGATTGGAATTGAGTGGGGCGTTTTGACGGTGTCTTCCCATGAACCTGAGCCTCTTGGAATGGCTATCACGTTTCTTCGCGCGTTCTTGGAAGCGCTCTCTATTGCCGGGCGGACTTCCTCGGATTTTCCGGTCCCTATGCCGACGTGCCCGTTGTGGTCGCCTACAATTACGACTGCGCGAAACTGCACTTTGCGCCCGCAGTCGGTCATTCTCTGGGTGTTTCTTATTTCAATGGTTTCCGACTCAAGCCCTGTGAGCAAAAAGTCCGCTATTTCCGCCTCAAGGATTTGCTTTCCCATTGCGTGGATGTCCTCAATTGAAGTTATCTCTCCGGCTTTTACTCGCCTCCCTATATCGGTCTTCGGGACCCAGAGGTCAAGGTTAACTTCATTCTTTTCCTTTCTTTGTCTTCGTCTGTAGCCTGCCATTTGTTCACCCGCTCATCAATGCCTTGCGTGCCTTCTCAAACACGGCAGGCAGGTCCTTTGCATCTATTTTCTTTTTTGCATATCTTGCAAAGAGCTTCTCGTATTTTGCCTTGTCCTCGGCTTCAAGCTTTTTTGCATATTCGCCGATGTGGGTGCCGTTTATGCGCCCCTCGTCAACGAGGCTCTTGTCTACGTTAATGTCAAGCCCCGCGTCCTTTGCGCCGAGGGCGGCTGCAAAAAGCACCCTGCCCTTGGAGGCGGTTGCCATGCCTATGTCAAGGTGGGCCTTCTTTATTCCTTTTGCCGCTGCCTTTTTTGCCGCAAGCACTCCGGTAAGATAAGCGCTTGGAGTGTTTGCCTGCGGCAGCCATCCGCTTGCCTCAAGTTCGGTTGAGCTTGCGCTTGCAAGGGTTTTGTCGCCCTTGCTCTCAAATGAGACAAACTGCACAAGTATTGCCTTGTTGCTTGCGCGCACTACCAGGCGTACTGAGCCGGATTTTATCATCGCAAGCCTCTTCTGGTAATTGGTGCGGTTCTCGCGCCGCCTTCTGTACGGAACAATATACGTTGGTCCTGTTGCCTTTGCCATAATTATCACTTGGTTTTTCTTGGCGCGGGTGCAAGCGCCTTATTCAAATTCTCATCAGTTACAAGCTTGTTCTCCTTTATGTAATTGATAAGGTTCTTTTTGCCCTTGAATGAATTTCCCTTTACTCTGAGATACAAGGTCTTGTAGCTTGAGCGCTCAAGAACCCCCGAATCCATGAGAGTTGCGAGTATTTTTCTCTGCGAGCGCACTTTTGCAATCCACTGCTCCTTGTAATCTACCCTGGCTTTTCTGGTCCCTTTGCGCGAACCGTGCCCGGAGTGCCTTCCCTTGCGCTTGCCTTCCTGTTTTTTGCGCGCGCGGACCCTGCAGACTCCCCTTGTCGGCTTTGCCTTTATTTTTCCTTCCTTGACCAAGGCGCGCACGTCGTCACGAGTGAGAGCCTCGGAAATTTTCTCGCGCTCGCTTGGGTCAAACCATATCTTTGACTCCCCGGCCCCAAGGACGGATGCCGCAAGCCTGCGTATAGTGTTTTGTGCCATAATCATCAACCTTTGGCTTCTTTTGCCCCCTGCTCTTTGGGCGGCTTTTGCACTGCCTCTTCTTGCTTGGCGGCTGCGGGGGTTTTTTTTGCCCGCTGCCCCTTATGGTTTGCTGCCTGCTTTTTTGCGCCCGAGTTGAGAACGCGCAGGTTTTTTGAGAGGGCCGCCGCAACCAGCTTTTCCTTGAGCCTCTTTGAACATGAAGCTGCGATTCGCACCGCGGCGCCCTGAACCTTCTCAAGCTCATGCAGATTGTGCACAAGGGCCTCGTGCAGCCCCACCGGGTGCAGGTACCTGATTCTTCTGTCCTGCCCGTATCCGATTGAGGGGGATGCGCCCATGTGCGCTTTGTTTACCCTTTTCTTGTTGTCCACTCCCCGCTGGCGCCTCCATGCGCGCTTTATGCGCTTGCGTGAGGAGCGCCCGTAATTGGGCCTTAGAAACTTCGGTTTTGCTTTCTTGGTAGGCATAAATATTCACCTTTACTCCCTTGCGGGATATATACCGTCCTGGAAAATCCTTGAGTCAAGGTTGCGGATTTTTGTTGCGCGGCGCAGGTTGGCGACGGTCTGCCCGACGTCTTCCTTGCTTGGGCCGCTGACTGTGATGCTTGCGCCTTTTACCTCAACCTTCGTGTCTCCGGCTATTTGGGCAAAGCGGGGTTTTTTCTCCCCTATGAAATTCTTTATTGAAACCTGGTTTCCGGCTGCCTGCACGGACATTGGAAAGTGCGCGTGCACCACGGTCATGTGGAACACGTATCCCTCCTTGCATCCGTGAATCATGTTTTTTATGTGCGCCATGGCGGTGTTGAGCTCGCGCATTGCCCCGGATGCCTTTACCTCTTTGCCGGCAACGGAGAGCTTTACGCCGCGCAATTTGATGGTTTTTTGCACTTTGCCTTTTTTGCCTGAAACCAAAACGGCGCCCTCGTTGCTTATGCTAAGGGTTATTCCGTCCGGAATAGCGAGCGTGTCTTCAATCACTTTTTTGTCCGCCATAAGAATCAACCTAATAGATGTAGGCGATGAGCCTGCCTCCTATGTTTGCCTTTTTTGCCTCCTCGTTCGTCATGAGGCCCTGCGGCGTTGAGACTATGAGAAGCCCGAAGCCGACTCCGGGGATGAATTTCTGCTCCCACTCAAACCACTCGTTCTTGCGTATTGGAAAGCGGGGCTTGATTGCGCCGCATTTGTTGATTTTGCCAAGCAATTTTACCTTGAAGTATCCCTTGTACCCTTCGTCGATGTACTCGAAATCGCCGATGTAGCCTCTGCCCTGGAGGATTTTGAGGGTTTCCTTCACTATGCGGCTCGGGCGTATTTCACACTCGGTTTTTCCGTTCATCTCGTGCGTTTTTATCGTGTTGAGAGCGTCTGAGAGCAAGTCATTTGACATAAACATCAACTCCTAATATTTTCTAAAGCCGATTTTGTCGGCTATCTCGCGAAATGACCTGCGGGAGACCTGCAATCCGTATTGGCGTATTACAGCGCGCGCGTTGTTCGTGAGCCTGCATTTTCTCTTTCCCTTCCCCTTCTTTCTGTATTCAAAGGGTATTGGTTTCTTTTTTGTCTTGGCCAAGATATCACCATCAATTTATCTTTGCGCCCAGAGTGTTCTGGGCGAATTCTATTCCGTCCTCTTTTGCCAATCTGTGCTTTTTTGAGATGAAAGATTTCGCGCATCTTCGGCGTGCAACTCTCCATCCCGCCTTGCGCCGCAATGAGACGCATACGTCAAAGCCGACCATCCCGATTTTCGGGTCGTATTTGGCTCCAGGAAATTCAATGTACTCTCCTACTCCGAAGCTGAAATTCCCGTATGGGTCAAAGCTCCTTTTTGAGAGGGTGAAATCACGGGCTTTAAGCGCCTTTTTTACAAACTCAACTGCCTGCGCGCCCCTCAGGGTGGTTTTTGCCCCGATCGGGTCCCCCTTCTTTATGTGGAAGACCGGGTTTCGCACCCGGGCAAGCGTTTCTATTGCCTTTGAGCCGGAGAGGCGCTCAAGCAGGATTTTTGCATTTTCAAGCTCTGCTCCCGCCTGCCCCACTCCGATGTTGAGCGTTACCTTGTCTATGACTACTCCCCGCATGGGGTTGTCCTTGGAATCTTTGCCTTCCACCATAATCAACACATCGTAAAAATTTATTTCTCAAAGCCATCGTCCACGGCGATGAGGTAGTTGGTAAGGGTAACAAACTCCTCGCCATTTTCCTCAAGGTGCCCGCGTGTTGGCATGGCCCCCTCCTTCTGGGTGATTTTTTTGAGGTGGGCAAGCTTGCCTGCGTGCTTTCCTTTTATTACAAAGCACTGCGCCCCTTCCGCCATTTCAATCTGCCCCTGCAGCTTGAAATCCGGAACTGACATCTTGAGGGTCGAGCCAACTTTCACCTTGTTGTCGGCAAACATTGTCCTGCCGTCATGGAGCGTGATTGAAATCTTTGAGCCTTTGCAGGACCTCTTTCCGACAACCTTGCAGTACTTTATTTTTGCTCCCTGCCCGCTTATTTCCTTGGCGCGAAGCTGGCCGCCTATTATTTGCATGCGGTAATGCTTGGAGGAGGAGGGAAGTGAGATTATGTCCATAAGGCCAATCGGGCGTTTGCAGTCCTTTACTGCTTTGCCGTCTATGAGGACTGCGCCCGAGTTTAGCACCTTCTTTGCTTCGGCCAAATCCTTGCATACGGGAATTTCTTCCCGAAGCAGCATCGATAGAGGCATGCTGGAATCCTTTGGGTGGGGGCCGGGTTTGGAGGTTGTGAGCCACACTACGCTCTTCCTCCCGCTGACACGAAGGTTTCGCCCGAGCGAAATCCTCTTTGTATGGGATGAATGTCCTTTGTTTGCCATAAATATCACTTATTTATTTTTTTGCGCGCTGCCGGCGGATGGTTGTGCCTTGGGCTTTGCGGAGCGCTCAAGCATCGCCTTGCGGTCTTTGAGCGTGAAATCCCCGTCACTTATCTGCACGTTTGAGGGGTCTATCGGGACAAGCTTCTCCTGCCCGCGGGCGTTCTTCCTCACTATTCCCTCAATGTATAGCTTTAGGCAGGAATAATCCGCCTCAAGCACCACACCCTCTTTTTTCTTGAAAGAGCCGGTGGTTATGCGGACCTTGTCGCCTTTGCGCACGATGGCGCTTCTGCGCGAGGTCCCAAGCTTTGCGCGCAGGGTTTTGGACACATTTGCATGCATCATCATCTTGCGCTGGTGGAGGGCGGCGTCGGCCCTTGCTTTTCTCTGTTTTCTTGGCTGTACCGAACTTGGCATGATAACACCTTATACTACCGCAGGGGCAATTGCCGCCACCTTTGGAAATCTGTCTGATACTTCGCGGGCTATTGCGCCCTTGATTTCTGTGCCGACAGGCAATCCATCGTCGCCGATGATTACCGCAGCATTGTCCTCAAAGCATATGCGCATCCCGTTGGGGCGCATATAGCCCTGTTTCTGGCGTATTATTACGGCTTTGAGCACCTTGCCTTTCTTGGAGGAGTGCCCTTTCTTCACTGAAACTATGACCACGTCCCCTACTCCCGCTTTCGGGATGGCAGTGTGCTTTGCCTTTGCTCCCTTGATTCCGATTATCTGCACGATTTTTGCCCCGGAATTGTCGTTGCAAACAAGCCTTGCGCCAACAGGAAGGGCTTTGACTACCGAAGTTCCAAGACCTTTCATCTAGCTCTCCTCCTCATCTGCGTTTTGGGGCATTTCCTCCTGCTCGCCCTCGTCCACACTCGTTTTTTT
>JAZDKV010000088.1:0-5519 GCA_043802645.1 Microcaldota archaeon
GCCAAAAAGGGGGGCGCTGCCACGAAGAAGGCGGCAAAGAAGAAAGGGGGGAAGAAATGAGTTTTAAGGGTCAGAGCACCCTTGAACTCCTTATTTTATTTTCAGGGGGCCTGCTGGCGCTCATGGTTGTCGCGGCTGTGCTGCCATCATTTGCAGCCGGCAATGCCTCCCTCTATGGCGGGCAGCTTGCACGCGATAGCACAAGCTACATTGCCCGGGTTTCGGACGAGGTATATTTGCAGGGAGAGGGGGCGCAAAAGAGCATCTGGATAAATGTGCCGGAGACTGCAAGCGTTTCGGGGGATAGCCCGCGGTCGTTTATAGGCTCAAATGACGCAGGCGCGGACTGGAGCGACAGGAAGATGGTTGACCTTTATTTGGCAAATGAGGGGGACATATTTGCAATTTCGCGGGCGCCTTTGTGCGGGCAATGGCCGGCTGCTGCGGGAAGATATTTGATAAATATCCAGTATAGCACAAACGGAGACGCGCACGTTGCCATAAATGAGGATTGCTAGGCGTTTTTTAAAGGTAAAAAGGCTAATAGCATAGGTCGTTGATGAACTAGTTGAACAACCTCTGACTTTATGATGAGGCTAACAGCGTCTGAGACCAAATTATAGTTGCACAATGAAGGGCTATGGGCGGGCTTGTTTGAACTTGCCGCCGCCTGAGCCTGTTTTTCATATTTTGTGGTTTTTATGCGATTGCGGGGGCGGGTTGTACCCGGATTCGGGGAAGGGAAGAAGTTTTTTTCAATCGGGCAGTATTTGGCAGAGTTTGAGAAAATTCTTGGGAAGAAGCCTTTTTCGGGAACGCTTAATCTGGATGTTGGGAAGGAGAATATCGGGCAAGTTGAGATGGCTGAAAGGGATGCCCGGGTTTGTGTTGAGGGCTTTGAGATTGGCGGCAAAAAATATGGTGAAGTAAAGTGCGTGCGGGCAAAAATTACGTTTGATGGCGGGAAAAGGCAAGAGGGGAAAAATGCGCAGGGGAGAGTTATGGGCGTTGAGGGGTTTCTTGTTTTTCCCGAAATTAACAAGCATCCGAAAAATATTGTTGAGTTTGCGTGTTCTGAGAATTTGAGGGAGAAATTCGGGCTAAAAGACGGGAATTGGGCTGAAATCAGGATATTGCCGGATATATAATTATTTGCCACTATATATTTTCGTGCCTTTTATGGCTACTATGAGAAGCACCATCCGTTTTGGATGGGAGAGATTCAAGGAGAAGGGCTTTGACCGCTTTGATTCGTTTAGCATCCGCCTGCCCTTTTGCGAGAAAATTATGCATATTAGCCCTTACACGCGGGCGTATTATGCATGCCTTGAAAAAGCCGGGGAAAACAAAACGATACCGGTGAATGGCAGGCAGATGAAAACTTACATCAGGCACGCCCAGAAAAGAATTAACCGCTGGCTTGGGATTGGTGAATTCGCAAGGGCAGGGATACTTCTTGAGGAGGCTTGCTACATTGCGAAACATTGCAATGACAAGGAACTTCTGGCGCGCTGGAAGGAGATTCAAAGAGGCATTTTGTATAATAGATACGGGAGAAATAATTTGCCTTCTTTGTTATTGAATGAGAAGAAAAAAGAATTTGTGGGAAATGAAACTTTTGGGGAGAAAGCCTCATTTGCCACCGAAAATTAAGATGGAGAAAAATTCAATATTTGGCAATTTACCAGCTTCCAAGAGTGGTCTGCCCGCCGGTTTCTTTTTGCTTCTTGAAGTGGGATGAGATTGTGCGCTCAATGCGGTCTTGGGAAAAATCAAATTCATCTACAAGGAATGAGATTGCCTTTTGCTCGTCCGGCTCAAATTTTGGAATTTGGGAACAGGCGGACACGGGGGGCTTTAGGAAAAATTCTTCTATTTGCTGCCAGCTCTCAAGCCCTTCTATTTCCCCCTCATTCATTTTTGCCTTTGCGGATTCGGGAAGGCGGGAGATTGCCTGCTCAAATGATTTTGCATTATGCACAAGCTTTAGGGCTTTTTTGGGGCCTATGCCATAGACCCCGGAATTAAAGTCCGTGCCGGAGAGGATGGCTATCCAGATTAGCTGGTAGTTGTTAAGGCCGCTTGTTTTGAGCACCTGCGCAAGCTCCACCATTTGCGGCTCCACCTGAATGTAGCGGTTTTGGCGCGGGACTTTTCTCCTTCCCGTGGTGGAGAGGTTTCGCACAAGGCGGGTTGCGCCAAAAAGGAGGGAGTCGTAGTCCTGGGATGCGGAGGCATAAGCAAGGCCGCGAATGACCAAATCGGCGGCTTCGGCCTCTCCTTCGGAGGGAGCTTGGAGGTAGGGGATGCCGAGATATTTGAGAAGTGTTTTTGCGTTCTCCGCCATTTCACGGGTGAGCTTGCTTGTCTGCTGGGCGTATTTTTTGGCTGATTCCTCGTCGCCTGCCTCAAGCGCCTTTTGCATTTTTTTCTGCGCCTCCTCTTTTCTTCTCTTTCGCTCATCAAGGGTTTTTCTTTTAAGCTCGGGGGGCTTTCCGTCAAATACAAATACCGGCTTTATGCCTGAGTCTATCCATTTGAGGCTTCTATAAAAGAGGCCGGAGAGGTGGCCGGTCTGCCTGCCCTTTGAATCCATGAGGGGAGTGCCGTCTGATTGGCGAATTGAGGAGAGGAACTGATAGAGGGTGTTGTATGCGTCCACCGCTACGGTGCGGTTTGCAAGCTGCTCAAAAGTTATCTCTTTTGGCTCGGTCAAGTCCGCAAGGTCGCAGCCCATTTATTTCACACTCACAAGGTCACAGCCCATTTAACTCACGCCCTCACGCCCGCAGGCCAAGCATTCGGACCGGGCTGCATCGGGCTTTGGTTTCAAACGAGTAAACGGCATTCAGACCACATTGAAGCCCCGGCGCGCTTAGGCGTGGGGGCGTGCTACTTTTTTTTCTTTTTCTCAATTTCTATTATGTCGCCAAGGGTTATGGCCCCGGAGAATTTTTTGTGCGGCTTTAAATCCGGCCCCTCTTGCGAATCGGATGTTTCTTCAAGGAGGGATATGCCAAGCTCTTTTTCAAGCTTTTTTGCGACGGGAATTGGCGGGCGGGTTTTTTGCTTTTCTATCCTGTCAAGAAAAGATTCGGTTTCGGCTATTTTTTCAGCCACCACTTTTAGGGGCAGCCCGATTTTCTCCCTCGCAGATTTGATAATTTGCCCATAGTTTTCAACAAGCTCATACTCCATGCGAAGAGATGGGCGGGGGGCGGAATGGGCGTGGCTTTGGCTAAAGCCGGGAAGCCCCTTCTGTGGGGAGTGGCGCGGGCCGCTCAATATTTTTCCAAGGCGCTGGCAGCGAAAGCACACCTGAAGGCGCGCTCCTTCTATGTTTACCAAGTATGAGCCTTCTTTTTCCATCTTAGAACCGCAGGATTCGCATTCCAAGAAAATCATCTCCCGAATTTGTTTGAATTAAGCCTATAAACTTGCATAGATTTGAAGGGCAAACACGCTTTTATTGCTTTGGATTAAAAGTCACATTATGGATAAAAAAGAAGGCACAGAGGATTCCAGCGGTGGGGGGATTAATATTCCGGACGTTCTTTTGCCCCTGCGCGAATTTGTAAAAGGGCAGATGCCGAATGATTCGCGGGTGCATCTGGCGGCTCTCGTGGGGCTTGGCCTTCTTTGCGCCTTTTTGTTTGCAAATATTTTGTCTTCGGATTTCTCAGCCATGCAAAAAGCGCTTATGTCCGCCGCTCTATTTATTTTGAGCGGGGAGATTGCGCGCGCATTTACGGGATGGGATGGCTTTTGGGGGCTTATACTTTTTCGGGACAAGAGCACTCTTGCGTGGATTGACAGGCAGGCAAAAAGATATAGCCGGCTCTGGGTTGCGCTCGCGGATTTGGGGCTTGTGGTAGGATACGGGCTCTCAAGCTGGTTTTTGTTTGGAAATGAGTGCAAGAAGAATACCTGGAGGCTGCTTTGCGTTTATGCGGGGGGCTTTTCTGTTTTGTTTTTGTTTTCTGCAATTGCCGCGCCCCTTGCAATACCACTGATTATGGGGATGGTGAGCGGAGGGGGGAACCTTGCGGCCGCCTCCGGGCACGTGAGGGAGGCCATACCTTCGGAGAGCGTGTTTTCTGCAAATGTTTTCGGGGTTGAGATTGGGGCAAGCGCCTTTAGCCTGATTATGTTTTTTGCCCTTGTGCTCTTCGGGCTTGCAGGCTCTGTTTTTGCATCTATTCTCACTTATGCAGTTGTAATTTTGCCTGCTCTTGTGGGCAGCATAGTTTCATACGCTGCGTCCGTGTTTGGGATGGGGAAATTTGACGCGGGAGCAATTCCGTCTCCGGGTGGGGAGCCGATATTGCCGGGGGTGAATTTGCCTTTTGTTGAGGGGATTTTGGCACTTGCGATTTTGCTGGTTGTGCATGAGGCCTCGCACGGGCTGCTTGCGCGCATTGCGGGAGTGAAGCTGGATTCTGCCGGAATGGTATTTTTTGGGATTTTGCCTTTCGGGGCATTTGTTGAGCCGGACGAGAAAGAGATGAAGGAGATTGGGAGGCATGAGGAGAACCGCATACTTGTTGCCGGGAGCGCTTCAAATATTATTTTTGCTATTTTGAGCTTTTTTGCGCTTACCGGCCTTGTGTTTATGACTAGCGATTTGCGCCTTGAGGGCTACAAAGTTGTGGGGGGAAATTTGCCCGCGGGAGTTATTGTGCAGGAAATTGCGGGGCAGAAATATACGGGGCAGAATTTGAGCCTTAAGGCAAATACGACTGTTAGCATAATTACAGATGAGGGGGCTTTTGAGCGCACTACTAATTCGGACGGGAAGATTGGCATAAATATGGCTTGGGTGTATAAGAGCGGCCTTGGCTTTGACTACAAATACGCCCCCGGCTTTAGGTGGATTGAATTTTTGCTAAACGTGCTTGGGCTTACATTTGCGCTAAACGTGCTTGTTGGAATTGTGAATTTGCTTCCCCTTCCGCTCTTTGACGGGGGGAAGCTTATGGCAAACGGGGTGCGCAACGAGAAGGCTGCTCTTGCGATAAGCGCGCTTGCCGCCGGGGCTTTTGCGGTTAATCTGCTTCCGTGGATATTCAAGTAGAAAAATTCGTGCCGGGCATAGTAAACTGTTTTTCTGGAAATTTTTTGCAGGGATGGAAAGCGCGGTTTTCTTTGCTTGGCCCTCTGTGCTTGCAGGCATTTGTTTTCGGGATGCCGAGGGAGTTTTGCGGCTTCCCTCTAGGTTTATAAAGTATTTCTTGATTTGAGTAGGTATGGCAAGCGCAAAATCCAAGACAGGGCACGTTGAGCAGTACAATTCTGCGGTTATTTTTTATAACAAAGGGGACTTCTCGAAGGCTATAGCCGGCTTTAGAGCCGCATGCTCCGCCGCCCAGAAGAATGAGAAGTACATGATGGCTTTGGCTAACGCTTATAACAACCGGGGAGTTTTTAGGTACGGGCACAAAAAATATGATGAGGCCGCCTCCGACTTTAAGAGGGCTCTTGAGATTGAGAAGAAGGACGGGCGGTACATGTCCAATTTG
>JAZDKV010000089.1:0-7078 GCA_043802645.1 Microcaldota archaeon
ACTCGCGCTGCCGTTGCCTGCCTCATCCACCACATCTGGCAAATCCACAGCGCCCTGGCCCGCACTGCCGTTCCCCTGAACCATTCCGCCTGTGCCCATCTCACCTGCCGCGGGAAGGCTGCCGTTTGCCCCACTGCCCTGGCTAGTCCGTGCAGAATCGCTTTTGGCCTGGTTTGAAACCGCGCTAAAGCATTCCCGGCTCACGTTCTTGTCGTTAATCAGGGTGCAGTAGCTGGTATCCGAATTTATGTATGCATAGTTGAGGTAGCACTCATCATGAAGGCTGCCGGTTTTAACGCAGAGGTTCGCATCGTCCTGCTGCAGCACTATACGCATGGCGCAATTATCCCGGCTCGGAGCGTCATTTATCAGGGCGCACTCCTGCACGTCCTCGTTCTTTATGGCGTCTGCAAGAATGCAGGTGGAAATATTCCCTCCGCTGCCCATGCAATCATCAACCGCCTGCGACACTGCCTCCATTTTTGCCATAAGCGCATCAAGCTGTGTGCCGTTTGCGTTTATCTCAACCTCACGCCCGCCTTCTGTGGGTGCGGGGTCAAACTCAGAATATTCTATGGCATGTGAGAGTGTTCCTGCGGCAAGATAAGTCTCATATGTCAGGTTGCTATAAATCGTAATTCCATATTCATCATCAAAACATCTCTGCATTGTAAAGTTGTCAAAAACCGTCAGCACCGGGTCATCTTTGGCAACCCCAAGCTGCGCCAGCTGCGCATCGCTTAAGCGCGAATAATCTATCTTATACTCAACCTGTGTGCACTGCCGCCCGGCAATACTACGGCTTCTTGGAGGCGCAGTGAAGTTAATCACACCGAGGCCGTACAATTGCTCATTCTGTGCCTTTGCCGAAGGCTCATACCCTATAAATAACTGGTCAAGCGCATCGGAGACGTTAATCGCGGCGCTTCCGTTTGCCGGGCCGCATAATAGTGAGCGGTTATAGCCACTCTGGCACACGTAGCTTCCATTCTCATTCCAGTATGCCTCCTGCTCAAAAAGGTCATTGCCTACCGAAACATAGCTGAGTTTGCTTCCCTTGTAAATTGCAATATGCTGTGCGGGCACGCCATCTCCTGTCTCATCATAAGCCGCATAGTATGCCTGCGGGAAGTTGCTCTGCTTGCCAAGAGCCTCAAACATGGCGCTCGCAGAAGGGTCTGCGGCTATCCTCTGCTCAAGGGTAAGAGTTTGCTGCCCTTCATTCCCCGGGGCAGAAGCGCCCTGCCCGGCAGCAACAAACCAATAATATCCACCAGCAAACAAAAGTATGCAAAGCACAACTGCCGCGGCAGCCAACATTCCATTATCGCCTTTTTTCTCCTCAGACATAAAAATCACTATTTATTTTCCTGCAATTATCTTAATAATGTCCCCGTTTTTGAGCGGGTGCTCTTTTCCCACCTTTCTTTTAGTGCGCGCGTCCACCGCCCCGATAAACTTCTTCGCCAAATCCGCGTGCACTTTGCCCGCAAGCTCAATAACTGTTGAGCCCGCAGGCATCAAAATCGCATCCGGCAAAACGTTTCCCAATGAGTCCGAATAACTGTTCTCATTCTCCACCGGGTACGCCACTATCATTCCTATTTTCTCAAACACGAGCCTTGAGAGCGCGGCATATACTCCTGTTCCTCCGTTCTCTTCCATAAATTTCGCAATCTTCTCAAGCGCCGCCCGCTGTTTGGCATCCGCCTTCTCTGCCACCCTAAACTCCCGCGCCCCATCCGAATATTCCACAAGCCCCGCCCGTTTTGCCCTCTGCAGTGCATATTCGTACTCCGCGCTTGCGCATACAATATCATATTCCTTGCCTGCAAGCGCAAGGGCCCTCTCCCGTGCCCCGGCAACGTCGCATTTGTTCGCGACGATAATTTTCGGCTTTGCATTTTTTGCAAGCTCGTGCGAGAGGCGCTCAAGCTCCTCCTTCCCGCCGCCAATTCTCTTTAAATTCATTCCAGCATTAGCGGCGCAGCGCTGCACAATCTGCGCGGAATACGAAAGGCCGGAGAGGGCGGCAGAAAGGGCGTCCGCATCCCGCCCCCTAAACTTCGCAGCATTCTTTTTCAATATCCCAAGAATCCAAAACCGCATTTCCTCCTCAAGAAATTTCGCCTCAAGCTCCAAATCAAAATCCCGCGCTGCCTGCCCTCCCAAATCCGTCCTGCCCGATGCGTCTATTATCTGCAAAAAGCCGTCCGCAGAGCTTAAGTCATCAAGGAATTTATTTCCCATCCCCCGCCCCTCATGCGCCCCCGGCACGAGGCCCGCAACGTCCACAAGCTGCACGGGCACATCGCGCATGCCATCCTCCAGCCTCCCGTTTCTTGGCGTGCTCACAATTCCTAATTCAACCGAAGGGCATTTCACTCTCAAATAAGCAACCGCCCTGTTCGGGTCAATTGTGGTAAACGGATAATCCGCAACCTGCACTTCAACCCTGCACACGCTTGCAAAAAAGCGGCTCTTCCCCTTGTTCGGGGCCCCGACTATCCCTATAAGCATAGGTAAAGCTTATGCCTCTAAAGCAGTTTAAAGCTTGGTCTTCCTTATTTTAACATGCTCTGGACCTCAAAATATGCCCCCAAAAACATGTCCGAATTATGTGGAAATTCCGAAAGCTTCTCCCGCATGAAAAAATGGGCGCTCTCGTTCTCCCTTGGCAAAGAGCAGCGCCCCCTTCTTCTCTGGGGCCCCTCCGGCAGCGCAAAAACCGCATCCGCATCCGCGCTCGCATCCGAGATGGGGCTTGAACTAATCGCATTCGGCCCGCCCTCAAAAGAGGATATAGACAAATGGGAGAAGCGCCTTGGCGAATCCATTTTCGGCTCATCCCTCTTTGCAGGCTCAACCATAATAGTCTGCGAAGATGCGGACAAATGGCATCTCTCAAAAGTCCGCGGGCTCATGCAAAAACTTGCCGCAAAGCTAAAAGAGGCAAAAATCCCCGTAATCATAACCGCGCAGGATGCATACGATCCGCATCTTCTGCCAATTCGCCCCTACTGCGAGCTCCTGCATCTAAAGGCGATAAACCACCCTGACATAATGGGCGCCCTTGCAAAAATCGCGCAAGAGCAAAATCTCAACCTGCAAAAAGAGCAGCTGCAATCAATAGCCCTCAACTCAAAAGGCGATTTGCGCGCGGCGATAAATGACTTGCAGGCGCTAAATTTCAAGGCGGCGCGCGAGAGCCAAAAACAGCAGCTTGAAATCCTGCGCTCGGTTTTCCGCTCGCCCTCATACAGGGCGGCAAAGCAGGCGGATTTGGGCGCCCTCTCCGAGCGCTCAAGCCTAAAGCTCTATGCGGCAGAAAACATCCCTGCCGAGCTTTTTGATTCAAACGACATGCGTGAGGGCTTCAACTTCCTCTCCCGCGCAGACGTCTTTGACGGGCGAATCCGCACCCGCCAATACTGGGGCTACCTGCGCTATTCCTCCCTTCTTCTCCTCTGGGGCATAAGCTCGTGCCGCACCCACGTAAAAGCGGGGTTCACCCCGTACGCTTTCCCCTCGTACATCCGCAAAATGGGCGCCACGCGCTCAAAGCGCGCAACGCAAAAAAACAGCGGCGCAAAAATAGCGCCAAAATGCCACTGCACCACAAAGCGCGCTGCCGTTTATTTCCCCCTAATCTGCCAGCAAATAGAATCATCCAAAAATTCTCAAACGGCAGAGGAGAAGCTGTGTGCATATTACAAATTCAGCCGCGAGGACCTGGCGTCCCTTTGCGGCGTTTCTGTCTCAAACCTCGGCAACGGAAAGCCTTCCCGCCAAAAAAAATCCTGATTCATTCCCCAAAATCCGCCCGGCAACGCACGCGCCCCCGCCCGCTCCCGCCGCCAAAAATTCCTAGCCTGTGCAAAATCATCTGCAACGCCGTATTTTCTTTATAAATTCTTGCGCAAAAGCCGCCCTCAACGCCGCATACGCCGAGAAATGTTTATAAATGCTCTATGAATAGCAGTCGTCGTAAAAATGGAGGTGTCCCAAATGGGAAAGAAAGTTGGTTCAGAAAAAATAAAGAGAGAGGACGGCTATCTTTACTACATAGGCAAAGACGGCTATGTATGGAAAGCGCCAATGAAGCACAACAAGCGCGGCCGCAAGGGCAAAGTCGGCGCAGAGAAAGTAATGAAGAAGAAAGGCTTCATGTACTACCTCGGCAAGGACGGCTTCGTCTACGAGGCAAAGCTGAAGAATTCCTAATTAGCCAAATTTTGGGGCGCAACGCCCCCAAAACTTTTTTTAGCCACCTTTTTATACGCCCTCATTTTAATCCATCCTTATGATGGACATAACAATTCTCGGCTGTGCCGCATCTGCGCCCACAACTGCAAGAAACCTCCCCTCAACAGCCGTGCGCATAGGCGGCGATATTCTGCTTCTTGACTGCGGCGAGGGCACTCAGCGCCAAATGATGCGCTATGGCCTCTCATACGCCAAGGTAAAAGCCATATTCGTCTCCCACCTCCATCTGGACCATTTCCTCGGAATCTTCGGCCTTGGCGAAACGTTGCGCCTCTCTGGCGCCGCGGACAAAATAGACATCTTCGGCCCCCGCGGCATTGAGCGCTTTCTCTACTCCTTCGGCCGCCGTGAAATTTTCCACGTGCACGAAATTTCCAAAAAAGATTTCTCAAAGCCAATCTTCACGATAAACGGCCACGACGTGTCTGCCTTTGAAGTATCGCATGGCAAAACAGACGCGTTCGGCTACTGCATAAAAGAGCGGGATAAAATCCGCTTTTATGAAAAAAAGGCAAAAGCCGCAGGGATTGATGGCCCTCTCTTCTCCCAAATAGCAAAAGAGGGCAAAATACAAATCGGCCAAAAAACAATTCTGCTGCGGCAGGTAAGCTACGCGCAAAAAGGGAAGTGCATCTGCTATTCCGGAGACACCCAATACTGCAAAAACACCGCACGTGCGGCAAAAGGCTGCGACCTCCTAATCCACGAGGCAACTTTTGACGAATCGCGCAGCGCCCTTGCAAAAGAAAAATTCCACTCAACATCCTCCGACGCCGCCAAAATTGCAAAAGAGGCGGGGGCAAAAAGGCTCTTGCTCACCCACATAGGCGGCAAATATACCAAAGAGGAAAAACTCCTCCTTGAGGGCGCAAAAAAGATTTTCAAAAACTCCTCCGTTGCAAAAGACGGCCTGAAAATAGGAATAAAATAAGGGAGGCTTATGCCTCCTTTTCGGGTTTTCTCAGCTGAATCCTGGGCGGAATCATCGGCGGGGCCAAATTTACCGGGCGCACAACGAGCACTCCATTCGTGCCGCACGTAAAGTTAATCGCGTTTAGCACCATCTCGGAAAAACTGTCCGGAAGCTTCTTTGATTTCTTCCAGCTCTCCGAAATTTCCTTAGCGCCCTTGTCGTCCTCGTGCGCAAGCAGCGCCCCGTTCATTTTAAGCGTCCCGACTCCGTCCTGGTAACTTGCGGTGTAATTGAATTCAATCTCAACTTCCGGCCCGGTAACTTTCACGTTGTCGATTCCGATGTTTACGTCAAGCCCCTTTACATCCTCGTTCTTGTCGCGTTTTGCCTCGACTTTGTCTATTCTAATGCCTGTAATCATGCTAACACCTCTGCCATATGCTACTCCTCTGCCTTTTATAAAATATGTGCGCCAAAACTGCCGCCTCCGGCCAAGCGCGCATATACGGGCCGGGCACTCAATTCTATTTTTTTATCTTCGCGGCAGAGCCCGGCCTCAAAATTATGGGCAGTACTCCCTTAGGCAGCCCGCTGGAAAATTCCCCGGTGCTAGAAGCGCTTGAATCCGCCGCCCTCTCATAGCCTATCGGTATCGCATATTTGGGGCGCAAATCCCTGCACGCGTTTGCAGCCGCAAAGGCGTCCATGCACTGGCTCCCCGCAATCGGCAATATTGCGATATCGCAGCGTATCTTCGCCATGTCTGCAAAGGCATACGTAGTCCCCGAATAGTAAATTTTCCATTTGGCGCTTGAAATTACAAACCCGACCGGATACGCAGACTGCGGCCTCACGGAGCGCGTGGCATTTATTTCAAGCCCCTTTAGCGAAAATCTGTCTCCGCCCTTCACATCTACTTTGTATTTATCGCCAACCGATATCCTGGCGAGAATGTGCCTTGGCGCAACCACCGACGCATAGGTGCGCCCGCATATCCCCTCAACTGCCCGCGCGTCAAAGCACGTGCCCTCTTCCGAGGTTATAAAAATCAGGTCGCATTTTTCAATTCGTGCGGGCGGGGCCGTTTGCAAAGACGGGTTTATCGCGCAGGTGGTCCCATTAATCTCAAGCAGAAAAGACATGTTGCCAAGATACCTCAGGCAATCCAACACGCGCACCCCGCAGAGTCCATGCAAAACTTAGAGCGCAAGCGGGTTATAATTCTTGCGCAGGCCTCATAACATATAAAAGTACAAAGGCATAGTGCTTTCTATGCAAAACTCCCGATATCTTGCAGCCCTCGCATTGCTCCTGCTCATCTCCCCGGCCATCACGGCGGGCTTTGACTTGCGCTCCCTAAAAGTTGCAATAACCCTAAATCCGGACGCAAGCGCGCACGCAACCGAGGAGGCACGCCTTTTCATAGACACAAATCTTTCAATCAGGCTCTATGAGGATTCCGTAGTTTTCAACGACCTCTCCTCATGGGCAACGCGCACCGGGCTAAGCGATTTGCGCACCCACATAAGCCGGGCATACGTGGACATTTCAGACCTTCGCGTCCGGCCCCAGCCGGTGGACAGCTGCAACAATTTGGCCGAAACATGCTACGCAACAATTATGCTTGACTACGACATATATCCAATAGACAAAAATTCATCCGGGATAGTAAGTGACAATATATACAAGCCCCGCACCACTCGCCACACTTTCCGCTCAGAAGCGCTCACGTTCTCCCGCTCAAAAACGGACGACATAATCCTGCCAAAAGGCTATACTCTTGAAATCACGATTCCGGAGAGCTCAAAACTCATTACCTTTAGCAGAATCCCCGACAACGTGGCAGACGAGCAGTCGCTCTTTCGATTTGACCCGCTTAGCGGCAACAACCACTACCTC
>JAZDKV010000090.1:0-3053 GCA_043802645.1 Microcaldota archaeon
CTCATAGGCGCAACAAACGGAATGTTCTGGGGTTCGGTAGTAGGAATGGTCGCCTCCTCAATACTTGGAGTCTGGGCAGGAAAATGCTGCGGAGTAATGGGTGTAATTGAAGGCCTCATGGCAGGAATTATGGGCGGCACAATGGGTGCCATGCTATCCGTAATGCTTTTGGCAGAGCCTCTCCCGCTCTTTCTTGCTCTTCTAACTGCTCTTTGCTCCATAGTGCTAGTAGCAATTTCATACATGCGCATAGTGGAGTACGGCGGTCTAAATGGGGCAAGAATTGAATCTCCCACTTCAATGGCATCCACCGCTTTGGTATTTTTCATCTTAGTAACTCTATTCATGGTCTACGGGCCAAAATCAGGAATTGTATGGGGGTTGTAAATATGAAAACAAACGAAATGATGGCAGTATTTCTGCTAATAATAGTCGGCATGTGGGCGGTAGCAACGGCAGTTTCTCCGCCTTCTCCCGGAGCCCTTCCAAAAGATTTCAACGGGGTGCAGGCAAATTCAGCCCAAGCCAATCCAGCGCAGCTAACCGCTCCGTCTGCAAATTCAGGCGCCGCGCCCAAGGCCGCAGCGCCAACTGGCCAGCAGAAGACCTTCAAAATTAGAGTTGATGGCGGCTACTACAATCCACGCGAAATAACCGTAAACCAGGGCGACAAGGTGCGCCTTGAGCTTGACCCGAGCACATTTCGCGGCTGCATGACAGTATTTAACGTCTGGGGTTATGGCATAAGAAAATACGTAAGCTCATCCGACAACGTGGTTGAATTCACCGCAGACAAGGCAGGCACTTTCAAAACCTCCTGCAACATGGGCATGGGAGACGGCAAATTCATAGTGGTCCCCTCAGACGGCTCAGCACTGCCCTCGGCCGCGCAGACTCAGGCAGCCGCCCAGGATTCCGGCTTGCAGGCAGCACCCGCAGGCTCATGCGGGGGCGGCTCAGGCGGCTGCGGCTGTGGTGGGGGCTAAAACTCCCCCCTTATTTTTTTCTTGGGCACCTTTGGCCCCCAAAACAATTTTATTGCATAAAAACAATTTTATAGGATAAATCTGCGGGATATATATGGCAAATAAAAAATCCGAGCTCCTCATATCAGGAATGCACTGCGCCTCCTGCGCCGCCCTAATCTCAAAAGGGCTCTCAAAGCAAAAAGGCGTCAGCGTGGCAAACGTCAATTTCGCCTCTTCAAAGGCGCACGTTGAATATGATGATTCGCAAATAAAGCAGGCGCAAATTCTCTCAAAAATAAAGGAGCTCGGATATTCGGCGCAGGAAGCGACCCTCTCACAGGATACCGAAAAAGAAATGAGAAAAAAAGAAATAAGAGAGCTTAAAACAAAGCTCACAGCCGGAGTTATCTGCGCAATTCCCGCCCTCTACTTGGGAATGTTCGCAATGGACTTTCCATTCAGAATCCAAATCCTCTTCGTCCTTGCAAGCATAGTCCAATTCTTCGTGGGTTTCTCCTTCTATCAAGGCGCAATATCCGCCTTAAGAAACAAATCCGCAAACATGGACACCCTCATAGCCCTCGGAACGACCACTGCCTACCTCTATTCCCTACCGGCCCTCGTAGGAATAACTCATGAGCAATACTTTGAAGTATCCGCAACCCTAATAACATTGGTAATTTTAGGAAAATACTTAGAAGCCCTTGCAAAAGGAAAAGCCTCCGAGGCAATAAGAAAACTCTTTGACCTCGCCCCAAAAACCGCAAACGTAATTAGAAACGGAAAAGAAGTGAAAATCCCCTCCTCCGAAATAGCCCTCGGCGACATAATGGTAATCCGCCCCGGAGAGAAAATTCCCACGGACGGAATAGTAATGGATGGAAATTCCTCAATAGACGAGTCCATGCTGACCGGCGAGAGCCTGCCTGTCTCAAAGAAAAAAGGGGACAAAGTATATGGCGCCACCATAAACAAGCACGGTTCGCTAAAAATAAAAGCCCTCAAAATAGGCAAAGACACCGCCCTCTCCCAGATAGTGCAGCTTGTGGAGCAGGCGCAAGGCTCAAGGGCCCCCATACAGAGGTTTGCAGACCAAATTTCATCAGTCTTTGTCCCGGTAGTAGTAGTGCTTGCAATCCTCACTTTCTGCGCGTGGTTTTTCATTTTCCACCAGCCATTTGAATTTGCCCTCCTAACAGCAGTCTCAGTCCTGGTAATTGCCTGCCCCTGCGCCCTCGGCCTTGCCACCCCAACCGCAATAATGGTCGGAACCGGCATAGGCGCGCAAAAAGGGGTCCTTTTCAAAAACGCCGAATCCCTTGAGGGCACACACAAAATAAGCGCGGTAGTTCTTGACAAGACCGGCACCCTCACAGAAGGAAAGCCAAAAGTAACGGACATACTCTCGCTCAACCCGAAGCTCTCCCAAACCACCCTTCTCACCCTCGCAGCCTCAATTGAAGACCATTCCGAGCACCCTCTTGCGCGCGCAATAGTGGATTCTGCAAAAGAGAAAAAAATCCCGCTCAAAAAGGCAGAAAATTTCAAGGCAATAGAAGGGCACGGGGTTGAGGCCTCAGTTTCCTCCACCCACTTCTGGATTGGAAATACAAGGCTTGCAAAGAAGCACGGCGCCCAAATCTCAGAGCAGATAAAAACACAGATGCACTCCCTTGAATCGGATGGAAAAACCGCCATGCTTGCAGGCTCCTCCAAAAAAATAATCGGAATTCTTGCAGTTGCGGACACCCTCAAAAAATCCTCTCCGGCAGCAGTCCAGAGGCTCAAAAAACTGGGGCTTGAGGTCTACATGCTCACAGGCGACAACGAGCGCACCGCAAAAGCAATAGCAAAAGAGGCTGGAATAGAAAACGTAATCGCAGAAGTCCTCCCCCAGGACAAGGAAGCCAAGATAAAGGAGCTGCAGAAAAAAGGCCTCGTAGTCGCAATGGTCGGGGACGGAATAAACGATGCTCCAGCCCTCGCCCGCTCCGATTTGGGAATTGCGATGGCTTCAGGCTCCGACATAGCAGTTGAGTCAGGCGACGTAGTCCTCATGCACTCGGACGTAAACGACGTTGCAAA
>JAZDKV010000091.1:0-3776 GCA_043802645.1 Microcaldota archaeon
TCCACCCAAGAAAAATAATAGAGGAGGGGCGGGAGCGGGAGTTCGTGGACAAGCTTGCCCAGAAGATGCGCACTTTTGCAAATGCCTTCTACCCCCGCCCTGTCGTATATCGCGCAACCGACTTCAAGACAAACGAATACAAAAACTTGGACGGCGGTGAAAAATACGAGCCTAATGAGGCAAACCCCATGATGGGCTTTAGGGGCTGTGCAAGATACGTCCACGAGCCGGAAGTCTTTGCAATGGAGCTGCAAGCCATAAAGAAAGTAAGAGAAGAATGGGGCCTCAAAAACCTCTGGCTCATGATACCCTTCGTGCGCAGAATCGGCGAAATCCGCGCGGTAAAAGACCTCCTAAGGGAGAACGGAATACACCGCACCCGCGACTTCAAGCTCTGGATGATGGTTGAAGTCCCCTCCACCGTAGTCCTCATAGAGGAGTTCTGCAAGGAGGGCATAGACGGCGTCTCAATAGGCTCAAACGACCTAACCCAGCTAACTTTGGGCATAGACCGCGACAATTCCACATTGGCAGAAGGATTTGACGAGAGAAACGCCGCAGTTCTAAAATCAATAGAGACTGTGGTAAAAGGCTGCAACAAATACGGCGTCACATGCTCCCTCTGCGGGCAGGCCCCGTCCGTATATCCGAGCTTTGCTGAAAAACTAGTGGAATTTGGAATCACTTCCATGTCCGTAAACCCGGACGCGGTTGAGCGGACACGAAGAATAGTAGCAAGCGCCGAAATGAAGGTGCTGCTCAAGCGCCTCGCAAGGCTTGAGGAGAAATCCTCAACCGGCCACCAGCACACCATAGAATACGACGACTAAATACTATTGCCGGCTAAAAATTGCCGGAGCTAAAAAAATTCGGCCTCCAAATGCCGCCAAAAGCGGCTACCCTCATTTTTTATAAAAAGTTAAACGCCCAAAAAAGTGCAGGCAACTGTCTCTTCTCCCCTTCAAATAAATGCATTATTAAATTATATTATCCTCTAAAAATTGATGTCAGAGTTCATCTACCAGTTCTTCCTATCAGTGGGATTGCTCTCAATTATCTCACTTCTGGGAGGAATATTCTCCGCAAGGCTGCGCCAGCCCGCCGTTATGGGCCTCATCTTTGTGGGAGTCCTTGTAGGCCCGAACGTGCTTGGAATAGTAAGCGACAACCAAATCATGGACCTCCTTGCAGAGCTTGGGGCAACCCTCCTTCTTTTCTCCATAGGGGTAGAATTCTCAATACCCAAAGTCCTAAGCCAGGGGCTGCGCGCCCTGGCAGCCTCAACCATAATAATGGGGGCCCTCTTCATCGCAGGCTATGAGGCCTCCGTCTTCATGGGGCTTGATTTTCTTGCCGCCCTTGCCATAGGCGCAAGCTTTTCCTTCTCCTCCACCGCAATTTTCATCCGCCTCATGCAGTCCCACGGCCTTCTAAACGCGCCCCAAATCCCCTTCCTTATTTCAGTCCTTGTCTTTGAGGACATAGTCGCCGTATTTGCCATGGCTTTCTTTTCCGGCATAGGCCCCGGAGTTGCAAACGGTGAGCTTGCCCCAATTGCAATTTCGCTTCTCTCCTCAATTGCCATCATGGGCTTTGCATATTTTGCCCTCTCAAGAATTACCACGAGGCTCTTTGCAATCTTCTCCCATTCCCTCTCGGACGAGCACATAATGCTTCTCTCCCTCGGGCTTGCCCTCACAATGGCGTTCTTCTCAACCGCCATAGGGCTCTCCGCCGCAGTCGGTGCCTTCATAGCTGGGAGCATCCTTGCAAACCTTCCAATAAAAAAGAGAATTCAGGCAATAATTTCCCCCCTCATCCTTGCTTTCTCCTCGTACTTTTTCATCTCCATAGGGCTCTTCGTATCCCCGGTGCAGCTTTTTGCCTCCCTGCCCCTCATAATAATCCTCTGCGCCCTCTTCATTGTGGTTTCTTTCATAGCCACCTCGGTAAGCGCATATCTCATGGGCTTTAGGGGGAGCGACGCGGTAGTCGCGGGCGCTTCAATGGTTGTGATGGGAGAGTTCTCCCTCTTGGTGGCTCAGCAAATAGCCCCGCAAATAAAAGGTTTTGACCTCCTCTCAACCGTTGCGGCAATCGTGTTTGCCACTACTTTCTTCTCATCCATCCTTCTTGCAAAACGCAGAATGCTCTCATTAGTCCTCTCCCGCCTTATGCCCCGCCCGGCAATAGCCGCCGGCTCCGGCTTGCGCGGCTACATCTCCTCGGTCATCTCAAAAATAGAAAGCAACTCGGCATCCACAATGAAGGCAAAAGCAAGCCTCATATCAATTGCACAGTACGGAACTATTTCAACAGTCATAATCTCCTCCGCAATCTTTGTGCGCTCCTACATGCTCTCCCACCTCGGAAATGGCATTTTTTCGCAGATACTCGCCGTCCTCCCCCTAATTTCCTTAATAGCCATAATTCCGCTTGCCTTCAAAATAATAATTGAGCTAAAAAAGCTCGCCGACGCGCTTACCTCAATTTTCATGCCTGAGGGGATACGGAGGGCAAACGGAACTGTCGCAAAGGCCGCCGCCTACACCGCTCTCATAGTCCTTTTCCTTGCCCTCTTCATATCCATACCCGCCGCAGTCCAAATGATGCAGCTGCCAAAAATCCTTGGCATGCTAAACATAATCCCGCTCCTTGCAATGCTCCTTGTTTTGTACAACGGGCTCTCCCATCTTGCCTCAAGAGTCCCATCCAGAATGATTAAAAGCCCCAGATTCAAATAAAATAACACTCAACGGAAATGCATCCGAGGGCTAAAGCTTCGGGCCGTTGCCTAAATTGAAAGGGTTAATTCAAATGAGAATACTTCTGCAATTTCCACAAGGCCTAAAGCAATTTGCCATGAAAGAAGTGGCCCAGTACCAAAAAGAGGGGCACGAGGTCTTCCTCTCGGCAACCCCGTGCTGGGGAGCCTGCGATTTGGCACTGGACGAGGCAAAAAAAATAGGCGCGAACAAGCTCGTCCACTACGGCCACTGCAAATACCACGAGGTTGCAGACAAGAGCATAGACATAGAATACAAGCTCTACCCGATAGATGCCGACCTCTCAATACTCAAGGAGTCCCTTCCAAAAATAAAAAATTACAAAAAAGTAGCCATAGTCACAACCGTCTCCCATATCCACCAGCTTGAGGAAATGAAAAAAATCCTAAAAGATGCGGGGCACGAGGCAAAAACCTCAAAAGGCTCCCTTGCTATAATGGAGGGCCAAATTCTTGGCTGCGATGCCTCTGCCGCCTCAAAGCTTGCACCGGTTGTAGATGCAATAGTTTATTTGGGCGGCGGGAAATTCCACCCTCTTGGAATAGATCCATCAAAGCCAATCCTTGCAATAAACCCTTACGCACGCGAAAGCTATTTTCTAAACGAGCACATAGAAAAAAAGCGCAAAAAAGAGCAGGGGATGCTAATCGCAACCTCGCAGGCAAAACGAATAGGAATTTTAGTCTCAATAAAATCCGGGCAGTATAACCTCAAGGCGGCAGAGCTTGCCTCAAAAAGGCTAAAATCCCTTGGAAAAGAGGCAACAATCCTCGTAACCGGAGAGGTTGATTTTGACTCCCTAAAAGATTTCAACTGCTTTGACGCCTACATCACAACTGCCTGCCCCCGCCTTGAGGACGACTCAGAGCGCGTCGGAAAGCCCGTAATAAATATTTCAAAGATGGCTCAGCTTTTGCAGCTTATTGAGCAGACTCAGTAGCTTTTTCTATTCGCGTTTATTTCTTTCCAGTCCTTCTCTTGCCCTCCTGC
>JAZDKV010000092.1:0-2414 GCA_043802645.1 Microcaldota archaeon
CTTCGGATATTTTCGGGGGGGCCCACGGGGATTCATACAAGCAAGCCTACTTAAGCCCGCAGGACATGAGCAAAAATACTTATACGATTTCATTTGAGAGCGACAAATACGGAAACACTATTTCCACAAAAGATGCATGGCGCGGGCGCCAGTTTACTGTGCTCACCCATCCCGAACTCATTACTCCAAACCCTGATTTATCTTACAAGTACATAAATGCAACGAGCGGGCAGGTTCGCTCATACGACCCACAAGAATTCCATGCAGCCTCCGACTCCTTCATGCAAAGCTGGGGCGGCATGGCTCTAAACACCGCCATGCTTGCAGCCCTCTTTGAGCCAGCCACCGCACCTCTTGCCAACATATATTTCGCCCTCAATTCCGCCAACTCTCTCGGAGAGAGAATGAGCCAAATCTCAAGCCAAGGGGAGGCAAATACTGCAAACATAGTTGGGTTGAGCGTAGACATGTTCATGCTCTATACCTGCGCGCGCGGCCTCGGGGCATTTTCAAATTTTGCGGCCCCCTCTACCCTCGGGGAAGGTATATTGGAGCTTGGAGCAGGTGCAAAAATGGTGCAGGCAGCCGACCTCATATCGCATGCAGGCCTGCAAATAGACCTTGCCTTTAGCACTGCTGCAGCCTTTGCAGGCCTTACCTTTAGCAATAAAATAGACCCGCAGGAGTTGGGCAGCATCGCCTCTGTCTGGGCGGGAGTCATAATGGGCAGCCGCCTTAGTTCCGTGCGCAAAAGCCTCTCATCCTCTGATGCCGCTGTCCGGCAGAAGGCGATTGAGCAGGCATATACCAAGTCTGCCGGCGATATACCCTCACTTGTTGAGGCGCTTAGAGGAGATGCCAACCTTATGAAGCAGTTTGAGAAAATCTCTTCAGGCATCATAAGAGAGAATGCCGGAGCGGAGCAGCGCTTCTCCTCCCTTTTTGAGGCGGGGGAGCTTTATTCGCAGGCTATGAGTCCAAAAGAGCCAAAGGGGCGGTATAAATCAGCCGCAGCCAAAGATGGGGGCGAGGAGGCCAAAATATACGTAAAGCCCACATCAACGGTAGCCAAAGGCAAACCAAAATCGGTCGAGGGCCTTGACATAGAGCTAATGAAGCAGGGCTTTCGCCACGATTTGAAAAATCTCATTGACGATGCCCCAAACCTCTGCGAGCTCTCCCAGATGGCCCTGAACTTTTGCGGGCAGGGCGAGCTTGCAAGCCATTTCAAAACTCTTGCATCCGATTTGAGGCTAAAATCCGAGGGGGCAACAGGGCATTTCAAGGTTCTCAAAGATTCTGCGCCCAATTCCAAAGAGGCGCTCAAGAGCATTGAGGAGCTTAAGAAACTCTCCCTTGAGGTGCAGAAAATATGCGAGCAGAGCATAACGCCCCTCAAAGAAGTCATAGCGAAAAACAAGAATGGCGAAATATACATAAGCAAGGAGGACCTCTCGGACTTGAATGCCTCCATAGAAGGTTTTGGGCGCGATGCATCCAGCATTCGGCTCAAGCTTGGCAAACTCTCATATTATGCAAATTACGGGGAGGGCACATATACTCCAACCATGGAGGCAGCCGACATTCGCGCCCAGTGCATTGAGACCTGCAACAGTGCAAAATCCCGCGCAGTAAAGTTGTCCCTTGAGATTTCAGATTTAGCCTGCGTTGCAAACGTTGACATGAACCTTCTGGACACCGCCCTTGCCAACGTGGTTGCAAACGCATTCAAATATGCAAAGAGCGAAGTTTTAGTTCGTATATATGCAAAAGGCAAATGGATTCACATAGAAGTTGAAAACGACGTCCAGCCCGGAAAAGCTCTGAAAAGCAGGCAGGAGGCTGCAAACTCCTTTAGCGGGGTAAAAAACCAGAATGCAACCGATAATTCAACGCGCTTTGGGATGCCCGCAAGCAAAAAAATAGTGGAAGATGTTTTTGGCGGGCAAATCGGCATGCTCAAACTGGGCAATGACGGGCTTGGCCGAAAGAGGGCAGAAAATACTGCATTTGAGATAAAGCTTCCAACAGCCAAGGCCCGCAGGGCAGATGAAACAAACTTCCTCAATAGCCTCTCCATGTCGATAATTCCCGGATTTAATCTTAATCTTTTTAAGAAGGCATATGGGAAAAACCCCCCTCAAGATAAAGGGAAAATATTTGACAAAACGGAGGGCAATAAAACCTCCGTTCCAAAAAAACCAACTTTCTACCCTCCTTATTCGCAAGGAAGCCAAAATGCGCCCGCCGGAGCCACGCAAACCACCTATGCCCCAAAAAGGCCATATGCGCCAAACTTCCAGACTGGGCGCAAGGAGCCAGAATCTTCCAATGTGCCAAACTTCCAGACAGTGCACCAAGAGCCAGAATTTTCCTCCCAAACCAAAACCTTCCAATTTAGCCAGAATGTTCTG
>JAZDKV010000093.1:0-10701 GCA_043802645.1 Microcaldota archaeon
CCGCCGGGATTTGAACCCGGATCCTGAGATTGGCAACCTCATGTCCTAACCAGATTAGACTACAAGCGCAAAATGCAAAACAATTATGCAAAATCCATCTTAAAAAGCCCAATGCCTCCAAGCCATTATATTCTTATATTCTGCCAAAGAACACCTATGAGGTGAGTTAAATGATTGGTGAAAATACCCGTCTCTCAAGAATAGTAAAAAACGGCAAAATCTTAATTATCGCAATGGACCAGGGTCTTGAGCATGGTCCAACAGACTTCAACGAAAAAAACATAGACCCCGATTACGTGTGCAAAATAGCAGAAAAAGGCGGCTTCACCGGCTTTGCCCTCCAAAAAGGCATAGCCTACAAATACATGGAAAACTACGCCGGCAAAACCCCCCTCATCCTAAAATTAAACGGGCGCACAAGCATAAATCCAAAAGAAGAAGTCTACTCATCCCCGATAGCCTCAGTCAAGGAAGCCGTAAAACTAGGGGCAGATGCCATAGGCTACACCCTCTACGTAGGCTCCCCTGCAGAGGCAAAAATGTTCAAGGAATTCGGAGCAATACATGCCGAGGCAAAAGAGTATGGCATGCCAACAATCGTCTGGTCATATCCGAGGGGCAAATACGTGAAAAACGAAAAAGACCCCGCAACCGTAGCATACGCCGCAAGGGTAGCCCTTGAATTAGGCGCAGACATAGTAAAAGTAAATTACACTGGCTCAACAGATTCCTTCAAGCAGGTTGTGCAGTCGGCCCAAAAATGCCACCTCATCTCATCCGGAGGCTCAAAGCTCTCCGACAAAGAATTTCTTGCCAAAGCAAAAGAGGTAATGCACGCCGGAGCCAAAGGCTTTGCAGTCGGAAGAAACGTCTGGCAAAACGACGACCCCCTAAAAATCGCAAAGGAGCTAAAGGAAATAGTCTTTGGCAAATAGGTGGCATCATGCCCTCTTCAAAAACCCTAAAGCAGCACATAAGCTCAAGCGGAGAAGAGATTTCCCAAATAATCCACTCCTTTGCAATGCACTCCATGCACATGCAGGAGCAATTCCCCAAATATCTCCAAGGGGTTGAAAACGACAAAAATAAATACGGCGAAGCCGTGGCGAAGCTTGATAGTTGGGCAAATTCCTCATTGATAGAATGCCTAAAGCAAACCGGCCTCATAAGAAAAATATATTCCGAGGAGCTCAAAGAGCCGATGGATTTTCACAACAACGCCCCATACGTGGCAACCCTTGACCCGCTTGACGGCTCCTCAAACATCTCCACAAACAACATATTCGGCATAATCTTAGGGCTATACAAGCAGGACCTCCCCCAGCCTGGAAAAAACCTCGCCGGGGCAGCAATCAAAATTTACGGCCCGGTAAACACCCTCATATACTCAACCGGAAACGGCGCGCACGAATTCGTAAAGCACTACGACAAACAAGACAAGCCGGAATTTTTCCTCCTTCACGAAAACATAAAATTTCCAAAAAAGCCCGAAGTATTCGGCATAGGCGGCGACCCTCTTGACTGGGATTCCAAATTCATGCTATTTGCAAAAAGCCTCTTCAAAAAAGAAAAGCTAAAAGCCCGCTACTGTGGCTCCTTCGTCGGCGATTTCTCCCAAATAATCCACAGGGGGGGCTTTTTTGCCTACCCCTCCACAAAGAAAAGCCCGAGGGGCAAGCTGCGCCTAACATATGAGGCAAACCCAATCTCATTCATAGCCGAAAATGCCGGAGGCTCATCATATGACGGAAAAACTGGCTCAATCCTAAACGTGCAAACAAAAGAAATAGACTCAAGAATTCCCGTATATGTGGGGAACAAAGAGCTCATTGAAAAACTAAAGCAAGCCCTCTAAGAAAAGCAGCCCGGCAAAAAGCGGGCTCTAAAAACCAAGCCCCCCCAAACAAAAACCAAAGCACAAAACCCGGCTAAAAACAAAAAACTCAAAAACCAATTCAAGCCTCTAAGGCTGCACCCACTCAAGCTCATAATACTCAAAGTCGGAGCCGGGTATGTCTATTCTTTTTACCTCGTAAAACGTAACCGCGGTTTCCCTGTCCACTATAGCAAGTATAAGCCCAAGCCCCAAAGCCTTGCACTCCTCAATTCCCTTTGCAAGCCTCTCTCCAGAGAGCCTCTCCTCCTCATACAAAGCCATCATCAAATATTTAGGCTCATCCGCCCCCGGCTTTGCAATTTTGTCCCCCTTTCTGTGGTATAGCAAAAAGTCAAGCGAAGTCTTCCTTCCGGCTTTCCCGCCTTTCTTCTTCTGCCCCTCAATTGCAAGCACGAAGCTCTTTCTAACCGAGTGCGCAACCCGAATAGCCCGCGCCCATTCGGATATGAGCATCTCGCGCTTTCTCTCAAACACGTGCAGCACGTGCTCGCTGTGCGCCCATTTCTCACCAGAGGACGGAGTTGCCCCCGGAAAATAAATCCTAAAGTGCGTCCCGAACTTAAAGCCGGTCTTCAGAACGTACCCGTTTTTCCTCCAGTCCTCATAAGCAAAATAAAGCTTGTCAAAATCATCCCTTGCCTTCCTGCCTGCCGCGCGAATCTGCGCAAAAGTGGCATTCTCAATTTCAAGCCCTCCGAATTTCTGCAAAAATAAAGCCTCGTAAGCGTCAAGCTTGCACGCCCCTCCCCTTTTGTCTGCCTTGTAAACCCCAAACTGGCCGAACCAGCCTTTCTCATAAATGCTCCGCCCGGCAAATTCGTCCTCCACAAGGCACATGAGGTCATTGAAAAAGAACCGCCCCAAATACCCGAAATCAAATTTCTCAAATTTCCCGGAAGGGTATTTTACAACCGGCATGTTTGAATGCGAGCCTGCCGCCTCAGACGCCCCCCTTGCTATAAGCCCCCTGTTTCTCCATGCTGCATAAGCAAAATATTTTGAAAGCCCAAGGCCCTTTGAGTGCATGAGGGCCAAGTCCCCAAAGGCATATGCCCTGCCTGTAGAATCCGTGCATTTGGCGTTTCGCATGTCTATGAGATAGAGCGCCTCCCAAGCCTCAAGCCCAAGCACGCCCCTTTTCATAATTCCAAAATGCCCGGCAGCAAGGCTGCCGACGGTGCTGGCGTCCCGCGCAAGCACTTTTTTCATTTTTGCATCTACTTCAAGTTCAAGCCCCATGTTTCCCATTCATTCATTTAAGAAAAAGTTTATAAGCAATGTATTCTTCTCACAACTCAGGTGGTTTGAGATGGAAATTGATCCAAGTCCATTCGCAGGAAACATAATTGACGCCCTTAACGTTGCGGTTTGGGATGCTATACAGTATGCTCCAAATATAGCAATAGCCATAGTCCTCTTGGTCATAGGCTATTTCGTATCAGAGATTGTCGGAAGGCTAATTTCCGGAGTACTAAAGTACCTCCGTGTGGAAGAAGTCCTAAAAAAATACAAGGTTGAGGACGCCCTCGGGGGAAACGAGATTAGCCCGCTCCTTGCAACTGCTGCAAAATGGTATGTGATGCTTCTCTTTCTTACCGAGGCCATAAACAAGCTAAACCTTGTTTCAATCAACTGGCTTGTCTCATCCGTCCTCCTCTTCGCCCCTGTGCTAATCGGAGTCGGGCTGCTCATAATAGTAGCGGCGATAATCGGGGAGTGGGTGCGTGAATCCATCCTTGATTTGCACAAGTTTTACATGCAAAAGACCCTCGCGGAGATTTCCAAATGGATAATAATCCTGCTGGCAATTATAGTCGCCCTTGAAACGATTGGATTCCAGATGGGCTTTGTTCGCGATATATTCACCACCGTTTTGCAGGGTGCAATTTACGGGGTGGCAATAGCTTTCGGGCTTGCATTCGGCCTCGGCGGGCAAAAGGACGCGCAGGACATGATAAGAAGGACAAGAAAAAGGCTCAAAGTCTAAGCCTTTTTCCTATTCTATTTTTTCAAATTTTCAATTCTTCTTTTTTCCAGTATTATTTTTTCCAACTTATTCTCTTGCAGCCTCTATTCCCTGCTAATTGTAAATTTGTATAAGCCCGGCTGCTGCTCCCCGGCACTCACTTCAACGTTTGAGAAGGAAGCCCGCTCAATCTCTCCAATCTTTACAGAAACCCCGTTTTTCTCAAAGTAGCTCTTAAGCATCCAGCGCAAGCCCTCAATCTTCTCCTTTGCGCCCTCCACTTTGGCGCTCAAATTTATCGCGAGGGGTTGGCCGCCGGCAAAAGCCTCAATAGCAAGCGAAAGCCTGTTGCTAAGCGCATTTCCCTCATCATCCATCAGGCAATTCCTATAATCCGGGTCTTCTTTAAACGAATCTGGCATAACAAAGAGAAACCGCGCAAGCCCAAGCGTTCCCTGCACCTTACTTATCTCATCCTCTGCCCCCGCATAAATAGGTTCAATCCCGCCGGAGGCCTCTTTCTCATCCGCAACTTTCCCACTTGCAAACTTTTTGTTAGCCTCAACGAACTCATTCGAATCCGCATCCTCCTTCGCCTTCGTGCCCGCACCCTTAAAATCCCAATCTCCCTCATATTTTCCAAGCGAGGACTCAAGCGATTTTTCAGCCGCCTTCGTGGAATCACTGCCAACCTTCGCAGCCTTCTTCCCCCCATATTCCACTCCGGCAATGGTCTCCTCTTTTTTAGCCCCGCCCGAAGGCTTATTCTCGGCGGAAACGGCTTTCGTTTTCTTCACAAGGGGTTTTGCAGCCTCCCTTCCTGCAGGCTTTGCATCATTCCCTTCCTTCCAGATATTGCCGGCTCTATCACTCCTGCGCATATCGGCAAATACTGATTCAACCGCGCTTCCCTGCCTCTCCTTATACGGGAAATCCAGCTTTTCAAAATTTTCCTCCATCCAAGAATAAAGCTCATCTTTTGTATGGCAGCCCACGAAGCTGTCTATCAGGCCAATCTTCTCCTGCCTTGAAAGGCTTCTGTCTATGAAAACCCCAAGCTCCTTGTAGAGTTGGCTAAAATTGTAATCCGCAGTCGCCGCCCTGTATTTCTCCAGCAGCCCATCCTTGTACTCCGCAGGCGAAAGAATCTTTATTCCAATCTGCTCCGGTTTTAGTAAAATGCCCCTCTTTGAGCACTGTGCAAAAATAGCATCCTTGAAAGCCTGCGCAACCTGTTTGTTCCAGTCCTCAAAATGCTTGTCCTCGTTCGGGAAAGAAAATTCAAATTTTGCCCCGGCAGCCAGAGCCTTCCAATTAATGCCGACGAATTTTTTTGCCTCCAGGGCGGCCCGCATAACATCTGCAATATATGGCCTCTCGTATTTCCCGTATTCCTCCTTTTCAGGAACAGGATCACTCCATTTCCTCCCCAACCCCGGCAGCCTCCTGCCGGCAACCTGCATCACAAACATGCGACCAAAACCGCAACAACAAATAAAAATGCCTACTAAAAAGAGCCTCAAGCCAGGTGTGGGAGTTGAACCCACCTATTCCGCTCTGCAGGCGGATGCATAGCCCCTCTGCCAACCTGGCGCCAAAACATCGGGAAAAGCGCGGCAAGCCAATTTCCCCGTAATATCTGCTAATCCATAGCGCAATATCCTTCTATCTATGCAAAATTCATCTTTATAAACCCTAAATAGCTTCTATCCCTATGGCAGGCTTCTTTATAGTTGATGACAGCATAGGGGCAATCTCCTTGGTATACAAAGCCTTTGAATCCCTTCTCGGGCCAATAACCGCAAACGCCCTCTTCTTCATCGCCGGCATTTACATTTTTGTAATCTTCTACGATTTCTTCTTTGAGCGCCTCTCAAGAAAAGAGATATTCAAAATAGAGCTAAAAGCGATAAACCTTGAATACAGCTACACCGACATGAGCTTCGGGCAGATATTCCGCTTCCTCATAAAAAGCATAGTCTTCTTCCCGATTCTCGCCTCGGTAATCACCGTCTTCACGACCATATTTCTAATCCTCCTCTCAAAGGACCAGCCCGTTGAAACCATAGCCGCAATCTCAATGGCAGTGGTCATGGTTGTGCGCATACTCGCCTACACGAATGAGCGCCTTGCAAAAGAGGTTTCAAAAATCCTCCCCTTCTCGCTCCTTCTAATCATCCTCACGAACCCGACAACTTTTGCACAAAGCGACCTTCTTACCCGCTCAAACCAGCTTATAGCCTCCGCAAACAGCCTAATTCCCCTCTTCTTCAGCTTCATCGCAATAGAAATAATCCTCCAGCCAATCGTGCAGCTGCAAAAGCTTGCAAAATCCCCGGCTCCCCCAATATTTGCATCCATGCAGAAAAAAGAAGAGCAAGAGCAATCCGAGCCAAAAATAAAGCCAGAGGAGGAGCAATAGTTTTTTATAAGTGCAAAAAGAGGAGATAAGCATGGAAACCCTTACCCCAGTGCTCACCGAACAATTTTCCGCATTCACGGACCCCGCTTTCTACGGCTCGTTTGTGCTTGCGGCCGCAGCCTTCGTAGTATCATTCATTGCCCTAAAGGCCGCAAAAACAATAATTTGCTCAAGCCTAAGAAAAATAGCCGACAAGACAGACAACAAACTTGACGACGCCCTAGTGGACATCCTAGACCATTTCGGCCTTCTCTTCTACATAACCATTTCAGCCTACATAGCCTCCCAGTTTGTAGAGCTTGGAGAACTTGGCTCAACCGCCATGTACTATCTCCTTTTGGTCTCAAACACCTACTATGCAATTCGCGCCAGCCAGCGCCTCATAGACTTTTTCACAAACGAGCTTATCAAGCAGAGGAAAAAAGAGGGAGTGGACGAGGACGTATCAGTAATACATCTCGGAAACCAGATTCTAAAGTATGCCGTCTGGGTTGTGGCAGCGCCTGTCCTTCTCGCAAACGCAGGCCTTGACATCACCCCTCTCCTTGCAGGCGCCTCAATCGGCGGCATCGCAATAGCCTTCGCCCTCCAGAACGTCCTCACTGATATATTCGCTTCATTCTCCATCTACTTTGACAAGCCATTCAAGGTGGGCGACTTTATCACCATAGGCACGGACATGGGCACGGTAAAGCGCATAGGCATCAAAACCACCCGCCTTCAAACATTGCAGGGAGAGGAGCTTGTCATCTCAAACAAGCAGCTCACCGAGTCGCGCATAAACAACTACAAGCGAATGGACAAGCGGCGCGTAGTCTTCAGTTTGGGGGTAATATACCAGACCGACATAAAACAGCTTGAGAAAATCCCGAAAATAATCTCCAAAATAGTAACGGACAACAAGAACGCAAAAATTGACAGAGTGCACTTCAAAGGCTTCGGGGAATCCTCCCTTGATTTTGAGGTAGTCTATTACGTTCAGTCAAGCGACTACAACCTCTACATGGATGTGCAGCAGCAAATAAACCTTGAAATCGTGCGCGCATTCCAAAAAGAGAAAATAGAATTCGCATATCCGACAAGGACAATGTACATGCAGAAATAACAAACGCCAATCCTCAGAAAAAAATAAGGCAGCCCCTGCGCAACAAGCCAGAGTGCAAGCATTGCCTGCTACCGTACTTCCCCCTCTTTTACTTTTTCAACCCTCACTTCTTTGCCCCCGGCAAGAATCCTCTTCCCATCAGCAAAAACAATTCCTCCCTCAGCCCTCATTTTCACTGTGAAAAATTCGCCAATTGTAATCTCCCTGAACTTGCCAGCCCTCTCCACGCCCTCAAATTCAACAGCAGTTCCCGCAACGGCCTCCGGCGACACAACCTCAAGCCCGCCCTTCCCCTGCGCAGCAAGAAGCATTCCAGCGCTCTCAACTCCCCTCAATTTTGCAGGCTTCAAATTCTTAACAATTATGCACGTCTTTCCAAGCAGCTCCTCCTCGCTCACATGCCCCACAAGGCCGGAGCACACCTGCCTCACTTCGCCATCGCGCATTGCAATTCTCTCAATAAATAATTTATCAGCATTCGGGTGCTTCTCAACCGATTCAATAAGCCCAACCTCAAGCTCCAAATCTCCAAGCTCAAGTTTTTTTACATCTGTTTTATCATCGCCCGAACTTTCACTTCCCGCTTTTGTTCTATCTTCTCCTTCAGCTTTTTTGCCGTCATTATTCTTTTCCTCCTTAATGCCCGCGCTCTTGCCTTTTCCATCGCCACTCAAGCCCCTTTCCCCAGCGCCGCTTTTTTTCTTCCCGGCAAATTTCGCCCTAAGCCCCTCAAGCGTTTTTTCCTCAACCGGTTCAAACAAATGCGCAGGCGCTCCCAGCTTATGCCCGCTTTTCAGCCCCATCTTGCCTGCCTGGTCCCACTGCATCTTTCCAGTATTAAGCTGCCCATAAATAGCATCGGAGCTTGCAGGCAGAAATGGCCTGCAAATAATAGCCAAGTCCAAAACCTGGTTTGCCAAAACGTTCATCACTGTGCCGGCCCTCTCCCTGTCCCCCTTAATTTCCTTCCACGGCTCATTATCCTGGAAATATTTGTTTGCGTCCGAGCAAAAGCCCATCATCTCATGAATTGCAGCCCTCAATTTTACCCCGTCAAGCAAGTCAGCCGCTTTCGCAATCCTTACTTTTTGCCCCTCCAAAAACTCCTCATCATCATGCCTCAATTTTGCAGCAGGCACAACTCCCTCAAAATTTTTCTCCAAAAACACAAGTGTCCTATTTACCAAATTTCCGAAATTGGACAAAAGCTCATTATTTGCCTTTGCCCCAAAATCATCCCATGAAAAATCAGCATCCGAAGTCTCCGGCCTGTTCGCAACCAAATAATACCGCCACACGTCGGCAGGTATTCCAGAATCAATCGCATCCGTGCCAAATACCCCTATCCCGCGAGACTTTGAGAATTTCCCGCCCTCATAATTCAGGAACTCGGTTGAGGAAATATAGTGCGGCAAAGTCCATTTCCCCCCGGAGCCAAAAAGCGTGGCAGGGAAAATAATCGCATGAAACGGCACATTGTCCTTGCCTATAAATTCATAGTGCTTAACGTCCCCGCCGCCCCACCATTTCATATAATCCTCCAATTGCCCCGCAGTAATTGAAATATACCCAATCGGCGCGTCAAACCATACGTAAAAGACCTTCTTCTCCCAGCCGGGCAGCGGGACAGGCACGCCCCATTTCAAATCCCTCGTAATGCTTCGGCACTCAAGCCCCTGCGCAAGCCACGCCTTTGCAATCGCAATCGTGTTTGCAGACCATCTCCCGCTCTTCTCAATATCTGCAATCCACTCCTCAAGCCTCGGCTGAATTTTTGGCAAATCAATCAAAATGTGCCTGCTCTTCCTGAGCACCGGCACTTCCCCGCTCAATTTGCTTCTCGCATTTTTCAGCTCGGAAAAAGTGAGCAATTTTCCGCACTTGTCGCACTGGTCTGCCCGCGCCTCCAGGCTCCCGCAAAAAGGGCACTCGCCCAGAATAAACCTGTCCGCCAAAAACATGCCCAATTTCTCGTCATACGCCTGCTCAATCTCCTTCTCAACCGTAAAGCCGTTTTTGTGCAAATCCAAAAATATCTTCTGCACAAGCCCCGTGTGCTTCTCATCTGTTGTCCGCCCAAAAGCGTCAAAAGAAATGTTAAACCACTCATACACTCTCTTGTGTATTTCATGGTATTTGCCGCAAAGCTCCTTTGGCGAAACCCCCTCCTCAAGCGCCTTTGCCTCTGTAGCCGTCCCGTATTCGTCCGTGCCGCACACGTACAAAACTTTTCTCCCCCTAAGGCGGTTATACCTTGCAAAAACGTCCGCCGAGAGCACGCACCCTATCAAATTTCCAAGGTGGGGCACATTATTCACATAAGGCAGTGCCGAAGTAATAAGTATTCTGGGCTTTTCCATACAACTGCTTTTGGCTCAAAAAGAATAAATAGGGGCTTATTTGCTCTTGTATCCTTTTGCAATCATCATTGCGCCGCCTGCAACCCCCACAATCGCTCCAATGCCCATAAACTCCGCCCCCATAGTGCCCGACATAGGGGACATCCCGTAGAAAAACGTGCCTGCCCCAAGGGCGGCAACTCCCATGGAGGGGAAACCAATTTCCATGCAGCAATTTCAAAAAGGGAAAATAAAAGGCTTGCCCTAAAAAACAAGCCGAATCATGGTGCATGCCTATCTAAGCCTTATAGTGTCCAAATCCATAGGCGCCCTTGCATCAATTCTTCCTATGCGCCCAATCGCGCGCGCAAGCTCCTCGCATTTGCCCTCCTCCCCGTGCAAGGTAAACACTTTCTCCGGAGTCGGCCTTATGCTCTTCACGTATTTTATAAGCTGGTTTCTGTCCGCATGCCCGGAATACCCCTCAACCGTGGTAACCTCCATGTTCATCCTAAGAACGTCCGAGCGCCCGTCATCCCCGACAGTGGGCACTTCTTTTAGCCCCCTCTGTATCTTCCTCCCCAATGAGAGGGAGGACTGGTATCCGACGAAAACAAGGGCATTCTTCTCCTCAGGGGCCATCAATTTCAAATAGTCCAAAACAGGCCCTCCGGTCATCATTCCAGAAGGCGACAAAATAACGCAAGGCTCATCCCTCTCAACTATTTCCCTGCGGTCCCCTTTTGCAACCGAGAAAATCTTTGATTCAAAGGGCGAGTCATTTGACAAAATCCTCCTCTGTACGTTGTGCCTCAAATACTCCGGATATGCCGTATGTATTGCCGAGGCTTCCAAAACCATCCCATCTATGAAAACATCAAATGCCCTGTCCGGATTCCTTGAGCAAAACTCCTCAAGCACAAGCATGAGCTCCTGCGACCTTCCAACAGAGAAAACCGGAATCAAAACCTT